>NZ_JBQDNB010000025.1:0-65255 GCF_052096715.1 Providencia sp. | reverse complement strand
ACAACACAGGCACAGTCACCGCGACAGCAAATAGCACTAAACTCATCGGTACCGGTACTAAATGGCTCAATAACATTAATCGCGTATCCGTAGAGCAAGCAATACAAATTCAAATTGGTGCGACAGTCCACAATAACAGTATTCAATCGATTCAATCTGACACCGAGTTAACGCTTAATTTTCCATTACCAATAGCAGCGGCGGCAGCGAAATACGTCATTCTGACAACCATGGTCCATTCCGTTTCCGATGCCATGAATAAGATTGTGTCCATGAATGGTTCAAATGTGCAGTTCAGCGACATACTCACGCGCTGGATGACCGAGCAGGGCATTATTACTGTTACATTGCCAGACCAAACCACACAGCAGCTACGCACCACCAAAGAAATGGATAAGCAGTTGGATGGAAAGTTTGATAAGGCTGGTGGAACTATAAGTGGTGAATTGACTTTAACGGGTAAATTAAAAACATTAGGCGGTGAACTTGTTGCGCAAAAACAAGGAACAACTGCATCAGTAGTTCTGAATATTAGTAATACAAACATACCCCAACTAAGCGCGAAAAAAGATGATGCGAACTGGACTAACCATAATGTGCCTGATAAATCAGGTACATTAATGCAAGTTGGTGATTTTGGGTGGGGCAAATCATCTTCATATTATGCTCCAACGAATAAAATTGCCGATTATCGAATTAACTCAATTAGTTATGCAGAAGGAAGTAAAGGGGACTCGTTTTTAGGTGTTAATAACCATTTGCTAAATATCTTTGGCTTTACAAGTAGCTCGTATGGTTATCAGGTTGGTTTCGTTGCAGGTCAAGAGAAAGTGGGATTTAGAGCCATCATTAACAATGTTGTTAAGTCTTGGCAAGAATTTTACACCACTGCAAACACAACAAAAGACTCAAACGGCAACTTAAAAGCCGCATCCCCAATCATTAAAGTCTTTGCCGACCATATTGAACTCAATGACGAATCTGAGGGAGTTGAATTAGAAAAACTCAGTACAGGTCGCTATAAGCTCAAAGGCACACTTGGTATGAATTCAGATGCATCATGGGGTGGTTATCACGGTGGACTGGTGATACCAAATGGGATTAATAATCTGCCATTAGTGTGGGCCGATTTTAAAGTTGAAGCAGACGGCGACATTATTATCGAAACACATTACAGAAAGTACGCTGACTTACCGCCTCCTGTTGTTCTAAACCGTTTAATTACCTACCCTGAATTTATGGACGAAAACGGCAACGAACTCGACAGTTACACCCCTTGCGATATTCCAAACGGCCACTGGATTGATGTTCGTGTCAATATGCCAAGTGATTCACTCTACAATCAAAAGCAAGCTGAAGCACAGAGACTCGCAGAGATAGAAGCGGAACGATTAGCAAAAGAAGAGGCTGAGAATGCAGGGATGTAAAGTTATTGTAAATTTATAACTCTAAATATTGCAAATTGTAAGTTTTAAATGTAAAAATTATGTTAACGCTTCATGATGAGATATTAATCACACCAAGGAGACATAACATGAATGATACTGGCTCAATATCTAAATTAGTAGGACTTAATCTTAAGAAGTTAAGATGTGAGGCTGGCTTCACTGCTTTTCAATTTGCTAAATTAGTAGGAATAAAAAGTGAACAGCAACTGTATCGTTATGAGCGGGGAGTTAATAAAATAGGCATAGATGAATTAGTGGCAGCTTTAAAGGCATTAGACATTAATATTGGTGAGTTTTTCGAGCGGCTTGAAAAAGAAAACTCAGTTGCTGATGATTTATTGGATATTGATAAAGAAAAACATTATCTCGAAACTCAAATGATAATTGAACCCTCTTCCCGTACTCTGCTAGTAGGTAGCGATTAGATGTCTCTATAATAACTGATGGTTAACCTACCATAATTATTTATAGGATCGATGTGCCAGCTCAAGCAGTTGGCGCATTTAAATTACTTATTAAAAAATTGCACTTCTTCTCTTTCATTTATTTCTGGTATCCACTCTTCATCATTTCATATTGCGATTAAACCGTACCTTAGTAGTAACTGAAGCGCAGCGATTTATAGAGATAGGAGCGAAACTAGTAATGAAAGAAGAGGCTGAGCGTATTGCTGAGGAAGAAGAAAGGGCAGAGCAGGAAGGCCAAGACAATTTGGCCTAATCAATATACTTGCAAATTAACTCGGACTTATTAGTACCTAACATATCTGCAATAACCACTAAGTCATCTACATAGATAGACATCTCGCCATTTTCATATTTTATATATTCATCTTCGGATATAGTCAGGTTTCTTGCTAGCTCCGAAGTTGATATATTTAGTGAAATACGCAAATTTTTAATAAATTCACCAAGAGTTCTGTTCGACATACCGTTTTCTACTTTTAGCCTTTTTTGATGATAGATGAAGGTAAGTTTCAATAAAGTTCATCACTTTTTGAGTATTGTACTCATCAGTCAGTAACCAGTTTTGATTAAGCATAAATTCATCAATCGAAATGTTTTTGTAATCTATCTCAGTTCTATAAAAAACGTATATTTTTGATAGCTCAGTGTGAGATAGCTCTCTATTTTCGTTAATACAGTTGAGTGCAAGTAAAAGCAATTGAGTTGTGTTCATAAAGTCCTCTTGAGTTGAGGCGGTATATTATGCAATGAGACTGATGAACTATATCAATATTGGCCGGATGATTTTATATAGGATTAAGATTTTGGGGCATAATTGGGGCAAAAAATTACCGCAAATGAACTAGAACTTTCTAGTAGTTCTAAATCAGCTTGCGGTAATTGTCTGTAATCCCACGCTCTTGAGTAAATATGCTAGCTATCTATAACCTATTCAATCATATGAATACTTTGGCCATAAGTACTACCTGAACCGGAAACAAATACGCCAGGCTGACCTTTTAATAGATCAAGGGCGGAACTAGCAGCTTGGTATTCAGGCGCTTGAGCATCAATAACATCAACTTGTTCTGCAACTGCAATGCTTTTAGTGCTAGGCGGGAGTGCAGATACATGTAGGATGTCACTATTTATATTTTGAGCTAAGGGAGCGCTACTGAAACCGGCTATTGCAAGTGCGATAGCAAGAGTAGAAATAGTAAATTTTTTTTCTTGAAGAATAATAGTGGTTGATGAGGGCATCAGGTTACTAGCCATAGGAAGTCCTTTCCTTATGTATAAATTAAAGCTGGCTGCCTGAATTGAGTTCTGGGTGGCTTGCCGAATAATGTGTTTTTATGCAGATTAACTATCTAAATTATTAGTCGTTCATATTATTTTGTTAAAATTAATTTACTGGCTTGAGTTTGCGTGAGTTGGTATAGCATCACTTTGATGTAATATTTTTATTTTATTATTTATATTGAGCAGCTTATGGGTATTTATCCACTGAGTTTTTACTGTTGTGATTGATGTTTTATTATAAATAAACGAATGTATTGCTGTATCTAATGGCATGCAGACCTTAAAGAATTACATTTTTCTTAGTGAGAATAATTATCGTTAAGCTGAGGTAGGATATCAAGACATTTTTGAAATATTTTATATATTTATAATAAATTATTAGTCAATAATATTGTTTTTTATATATTAATTGAGTTTATATTCGTTGGGATGAGGGGGAGGTGACTATTTTGGCAATAAGCTTTATGAAAAGCCTACGCCAAAAAGTCTATATTTCGAGGATTATTTAAATCGATAGTCAATAGCTTGAGCTAAAATTTCGATGAGTTGTTCTGTATCTTCCCAACCAAGGCATGGATCAGTGATTGATTGTCCATAAACAAGTGATTGGTTTGGTATGATTTTTTGAGTACCTTCAACCAAGAAACTCTCGGCCATAATGCCGCTGATTGCGGTTGACCCATCTTTAATTTGTTCAGCGATATCGCGAGCCACTTCTAATTGACGACGATGTATTTTCTGGCAATTACCGTGGCTAAAATCAACCACTAAGTGCTCTGCAAGTTCAAATTTACGTAATTTGTCACATGCAGCGGCAAGATCGCCGGCACTGTAGTTTGGTTGCTTACCCCCGCGCATAATAATGTGACCATGAGGATTACCTTTGGTTTGGTAAATCGTCATTTGGCCATTTTTATCGGGAGATAAAAACATATGTTGAGCTTTAGCTGCACGAATGGCATCAATCGCGATATTGATATTACCATCAGTACCATTTTTAAAGCCGACAGGGCAAGAAAGGGCTGACGCCATTTCACGATGAATTTGGCTTTCGGTGGTTCGTGCGCCAATCGCTCCCCAACTAATAAGGTCAGCAATATATTGCCCAGTGACCATATCGAGAAATTCAGTGGCGGTGGCAAGCCCTAGCTGATTAACTTCTATCAGTAATTTTCGAGCTAATCGAATGCCCGTATTGACCTGACATGAGTTATCTAAATTAGGATCAGATATTAATCCTTTCCAACCAATGACGGTGCGCGGTTTTTCAAAATAAGTACGCATCACGATTTCCAAGCGATCTTGGTAGCGTTCACGCAGTACATTTAGCTTACTTGCATACTCAATTGCCGCATCGATATCGTGTATTGAGCAAGGGCCTACGATAACCAGTAAACGGGGATCTTGGCCGGAGAGAATATTTTCAATTCTTTTTCGTGACGCTGTCACGTTTTCGGCTACTTTTTGGGATATAGGAAACTCTTCAGCAAGTGTTTGTGGCGTAATTAAGCTACCTACACGCTGAGTACGTAATTCATCTGTTTTTTGCATTTTTCTTTCTCAAAACTTTAATAGGCTGAGCCATATCAGTGATAAGGATCACAATAAACGAAAGTGGCTCAATTTCAACCTCCAACTGAGATTGAATTAATTATTTTTTATATTTTCTTTGCACGTATTAAAAAATACGTCGTTGTAATCCCATACTATCAATCACTTTAGCGGAGATTTCTTCTACAGAATAATTGGTAGTATTTAAATAATTGATCTTATTTTGTCTAAATAAGGCTTCAACTTCTGCAATTTCAATACGGCATTGGCGTAATGAAGCATAGCGGCTGTTTTCACGACGCTCTTCGCGAATAGCTGCTAATCTTTCTGGACTAATGGTCAAACCGAATAGTTTATGAGTGTAAGCACGTAGCGCTGTAGGCAGCTGCAAGTTATCCATATCATCTGCGGTGAAGGGATAATTGGCAGCTTGAATACCAAATTGCATCGCTAAATATAAACTTGTTGGTGTTTTTCCACAACGAGAAACGCCTATCAAAATAACTTGTGCTTGGTCGAGATTACGTAGCGAAATGCCATCATCATGTGCGAGGGTATATTCAATGGCAGCAATGCGCGCATCATATTGGGTCATGTTTTGCATTGATAAGCCATGAGTTCGATTGAGCTTGGGTTCAGGCTCTAGGCCTATTTCTTGTTGAATTGGGGCCACAAGGCTTTGCACGATGTCCTGACAAAACCCAGAACTCTGAGTGATGATGGCTTTAACCGCAGGTGAAATAATGGAATAAAACACTAATGGGCGCATTTGTGTCTCTTCATAAATAGTATTAATTTTTAATTTTATTTCTTGCGCCCGTGCTTCAGAGGTTACAAAAGGTAGCGTATACGACATAAAAGCGAGCGGAAACTGTGATAATACCGCATGACCTAATGTCTCAGCAGTAATTGCGGTGCCATCAGAAATGAAGAAAACGGTTCGTTGTACCGAGGCTGTACTTTTATTCATAGGGTTCAATTCGCTCATAGATTTCTTCTTTTAATGAATTTTAATGTATTTATCTCTAATTTTAGAAATATATTATATTTGATTAAAGTTTAAAAAATAGTTTATAGCGGAAAGTATAGCCATAATTTGAATGTTTTTTAGAACAAAAAAGTTTTCTTGTTAGATGGAACGATTCACCTGTCCATCTTCTCATAGCGTCTGTGCTAGTCTATTTTCCGAGGCGAGTTTTCGCCAATGAGATTTCTTACGATTTGTACTCTGTCACTAAATTGCTATAAAAAGGATCGCTTTCAATGTCCACAAATGGCCTCACTCCGTGTAATGTACTTTGGTATAACCAATTAGGGATGAATGATGTTGACCGTGTTGGTGGGAAAAACGCCTCACTCGGTGAAATGATTACCAACTTATCTGATCTTGGTGTATCCGTACCAAACGGTTTTGCGACAACCGCACAGGCGTTTAATGATTTTCTTGAGCAGAGTGGTGTTAACCAACGCATCTATAATCTGTTAGACGAAACGGATATTGATGATGTGAACCAACTGGCTATCGCAGGGGATCAGATCCGCCAATGGGTAATTGATACTCCGTTGACCAAGGAATTGGAACAAGATATTCGTGTTGCTTATCAACAGCTTTCAGAAGGTGAGTCTGAAGCATCGTTTGCAGTTCGTTCATCTGCAACCGCTGAGGATATGCCGGATGCTTCATTTGCTGGGCAGCAGGAAACCTTTCTGAATGTTCAAGGAATCGATGCTGTTTTAATTGCGATTAAACATGTCTTTGCTTCGTTGTTTAATGACCGAGCCATCTCTTATCGCGTTCACCAAGGTTATGACCACCGAGGCGTTGCGCTTTCAGCGGGTGTACAGCGAATGGTGCGCTCAGATTTAGCCTCAGCAGGCGTGATGTTCACCATTGATACTGAATCTGGTTTCGATCAAGTCGTTTTCATCACTTCAGCTTATGGCTTAGGTGAGATGGTGGTTCAAGGTGCAGTCAACCCTGATGAATTTTACGTACATAAACCAACTTTACAGAATAATCGTCCGGCTATTGTTCGCCGTACCCTTGGCTCGAAAAAATTACAAATGGTTTATGCCAACAGTAAAGAGCATGGTAAACAAGTGCAGATTGAAGATGTACCAGAAGCATTATGCAATCGTTTCTCTTTGACTGACCTTGAAGTAGAAGAACTATCACGCCAAGCATTACAGATTGAAAAACATTATGGTCGCCCTATGGATATCGAATGGGCGAAAGATGGTCATAATGGTCATCTTTATATTGTACAAGCAAGACCAGAAACGGTACGTTCTAACCAACAAGTCATGGAGCGCTATCTACTAAAAGAACAAGGGCAGGTGCTTGTTGAAGGACGTGCTATCGGCCATCGTATTGGGGCTGGTAGTGTAAAAGTCATTCATAATTTAAGTGAAATGGATAGAATACAACCGGGTGATGTTTTAGTTACTGACATGACGGACCCTGATTGGGAACCTATCATGAAAAAAGCAGCAGCAATTGTAACTAACCGTGGTGGGCGAACTTGTCATGCTGCAATTATTGCTCGTGAGTTAGGTATTCCCGCCGTCGTTGGCTGTGGTGATGCGACCGAATGCTTGAAGGAAGGCCAACAAGTCACAGTTTCTTGTTCAGAAGGTGACACGGGCTTTGTGTATGAAAATAAACTAGAGTTTGAGATCCACAGTTCTGAAGTGAGTGACATGCCAAGTATTGACGTGAAAATCATGATGAATGTAGGTAATCCAGATCGTGCTTTTGACTTTGCATGCTTACCTAATGAAGGTGTAGGTTTGGCAAGACTTGAGTTTATTATCAATCGGATGATCGGCGTTCACCCAAGAGCACTTTTAGAGTTCGATTCACAAACTCCTGAAATACAAAATGAAATACGAGCTATGATGGCGGGGTATGATGATCCGATAGAGTTCTATATTGGAAAATTGACTGAAGGTATTTCAACATTAGCCGCTGCCTTCTGGCCTAAACGGGTTATTGTTCGTTTATCTGACTTTAAATCTAATGAATATGCCAATCTAGTGGGTGGCGCTATTTATGAGCCAGAAGAAGAAAATCCAATGTTAGGCTTCCGTGGTGCGGGTCGCTATGTTTCAGATAGTTTCCGTGCGTGTTTCGCGCTTGAGTGTGAAGCTGTTAAGCGTGTTCGCAATGATATGGGACTGACAAATGTTGAAATTATGGTTCCATTTGTTCGTACTGTAGCACAGGCCGAAGCAGTTGTAGCTGAGCTAGCGAAGCATGATTTAAAACGCGGTGAGAATGATTTAAAGCTCATAATGATGTGCGAGATACCGTCTAATGCATTACTTGCCGATCAATTCCTTGAGCACTTTGATGGCTTCTCGATTGGCTCTAATGACATGACCCAGCTAACTTTGGGATTGGATAGGGACTCTGGCGTTGTATCTGAGCTATTTGATGAACGAAATGACGCCGTTAAAGCACTGTTGTCCATGGCAATTAAAGCGGCTAAGGCACAGAACAAATATGTCGGCATCTGTGGTCAAGGTCCATCCGATCATCCTGATTTTGCTCAGTGGTTAGTAGATGAAGGTATTGATAGTTTATCATTGAATCCTGATACTGTAGTACAAACATGGCTAATGATTGCAGAAAACCAATAAGCTAGGTATTTAGTTAAGCGAAAATGGTCAACATAGAAATACTTTGTTGGCCATTTTTATTAATTAAAAATATCAATTGATGAAATAGGTATTAGCTATCAATTATTTTTAGACTCTAGTCTCAAATATTAATTAGGGACTATCTGGAGTTAATATAAATAGAGTTGTGTTTAGGTTAATACACAAATAGAGAGTTTTTTGAAATGAGAGCAATCAAATCCTGATTAATTAATTGTGGTTAGGTGGGGGATTTAATTAAGTGCAATTACTCGCATGTTGTGTAATAAGGTGAGAGGTTAATAAAAGTAGTTTGAATAGTTATTTATAATGAATATGAATATTATTCATATTAAATAGCAGATAAAAAAAAAGCCTATCATGGGCTGACAGGCAAAGACTACACACAGCAATTTTGTTGATACAGCCAAGCTTTATAAAGAAAGCATGACCCAGATATTCATTTAATTCAAAGTAAATTCAATAAGTTGATAATAATCTAATCATATTGCTTAATCACTAAGAACACTCTTAATATATATTACTCATTATACTTAACAGGAATTGCATCCAGTTGTTTAATGGTATCACACATTAAGATAAAAACTAATTTTAGAATGTTAAATATTGTTTCTAAATATTAATGAGAATTATATCATGAAAGTTATGTAATAAAAAAGCATGTTTAATATCAAACATGCTCTTATAGATTAATTAAAAACTATTTCTTAATCAAAAATTCTTGTTCAAGAAACTTTTCTGTTTCAGCTAAGTTTTCATTTGGAACTGCAACTTCATTCATCCATGCATTAAGTAAGCTATAGGATACAGCAAGTACGACGGGCCCAATAAATAAACCAATCATACCGAATGAGAGTATACCACCAATAACACCAACAAGAATGAGAACCATCGGTAAGTCGGCGCCCATTTTAATTAGCCATGGCCTTAATACACCATCCATTGTTGCCACAACAGCAGCCCAAACCGTGAGTATAATTCCCCATGTGTTATCGCCTGTCCAAAAGAGCCAAATAACGGATGGGATCATAATAAGAAGAGGGCCTAATTGAGCGACACAACAAATAAAGAGTAAAACCGTTAGGATGGCCGCAAAACTTATACCTGAAAGTGCTAATCCTATCCCGCCGACAATGGCTTGAACGAGTGCTGTCACGACGACACCAAGAGCAACTGCACGAATAGATTGCGCAGCTAATATCACTGCCGCATCACCACGAATACCAGCTAAACGAATAGCAAAATGGCGAATAGCTAACATGACGGCTTCACCTTTGAGATACAGCAAACCACTAAACAAAAGCATTAACATCAGGTGGAAAATAAAGCGACCCGCATTAATAGCCTGTATGGCAAACCATCCGGCAGCTTGTCCTAAATAAGGTTGTACTTTTGCTAATAGGGCATTTCCGCCACTAGCTACTAGGCTGTGCCACGCATAGTAGGCTTTTTTACCCACCATTGGGATTTCGTTTAACCATTCTAAATTAGGTAGCGTTAAACTTGCAGGTGACTTTGCGATATCAAGTAAAGGGGAACTATTTTGGATAATACTACCAATAAGAATACCCAGTGGGATGACAAATAATAGCAATATTAATGAAACCATTGTTAATGCTGCTAACCAACGTTTATGCCACAACCGCGCTTCAATTTTTAAGAGTAAAGGCCAAGTGGCTATGACCATCATACCCGCCCAAACAAAACCAAGAATAAAAGGGCTAAGAACCCAAAAACAGGCTGCTATCATTAAAATAATCGATAACAGGCCAAAGATTAGTTTGGGAAGATCCAAACGTTTTTGCGATTTTTCCATTAATGATTAATCCTTAACAAATGAAAATTCTGCAGGTGTATTGCTTTTTTAGGTGAAAATAACGTAATTATTTTTCACGGTTAAAAAAAAGAATATTGTGATATGGTTTATCACTGACAATGTCGTCGGCGGTTGTACTTTCTTTATGGGCTTTACGGGGCCACAAGGGTGTTTTTTATATACCTAGGCACCATTGTGCTACTTATAAAAAAGTTGTGCTAGTTAAAATAAAGTCTACTTAGAATTATTAAAGATAGTACATAACGAGTAATGCGAACACTAAACAAATAAGAGTCATCGTAATAATGATCCCGCGTATATCTGAAGCACCTCACCTAAGTAAATTAGTTATCGAATTTTTGCATCAATTGCAAGAGCAGGGTTTCACTGGCGATAGTGGTACAAGCTATGCTGAGCGTTTATCGATGGCGACAGATAATAGTATTTACCAGTTGTTACCACAAGCGGTTGTTTTTCCTCGTTCTAGTGCAGATGTACAGATTATCACCCGAGTAGCAGGGCAAGATAAATTCAGAGAGTTAAGTTTTACTCCTCGCGGTGGCGGGACAGGAACCAATGGACAATCCTTGACGGAAGGGATTGTGGTTGATATGTCGCGTTATATGAATAGAATCTTAGAGATAAACCCTGAACAGGGTTGGGTAAAAGTTGAGGCTGGGGTAATAAAAGACCAGTTGAATCAGTTTTTAAAGCCTTATGGTTATTTTTTCTCGCCAGAACTTTCGACCAGTAATCGTGCAACTTTGGGTGGGATGATTAATACGGATGCTTCAGGGCAAGGTTCTTTAGTTTACGGTAAAACGTCTGACCACGTACTTGATGTTAAAGCGATGATATTGGGAGGCGACTGCATTGATACACGGGCTATGCCAATTGCACTCGCCCAAACGATTGCGTCAGAGGATTCGGTTGTTGGCCGTATCTATAAAACAGTGTTAGAACGTTGTTTAGTACAACGGCCTCTGATTGAAGCAAAGTTTCCTAAGTTAAATCGTTTTCTAACGGGATACGATTTACGACATGTTTTTAATGATGCACTTACTGAATTTGATCTTACCCGTATTCTAACCGGCTCAGAAGGATCACTAGCTTTTATAACGGAAGCAACACTTGATATTACGCCAATACCAAAAGCCCGCCGATTAGTAAATGTTAAATATGATTCATTTGAATCAGCCCTGCGTAATGCGCCTTTTATGGTGAATGCTAAAGCGCTTTCTGTTGAAACTGTTGATTCTAAAGTGTTGAATTTAGCTCGTGAAGATATTGTATGGCATTCGGTTAATTCGTTGATTACCGATGTTCCTAACAAAGAAATGTTAGGTTTGAATATTGTTGAATTCAGTGGTGATGATGTCGTTGAAATTGATCAATTAACCGATAGCCTATGTTTACGCCTCGATGACCTAATGGCAAATAATGAAGCAGGGATCATTGGTTATCAGACTTGTCATGACCTCGACGATATTACGCGTATCTATAATATGCGTAAAAAAGCAGTTGGCCTCTTAGGTAATAGCAAAGGGGCGGCAAAACCGATTCCTTTTGTCGAGGATACTTGTGTCCCACCAGAGCATCTTGCTGATTATATTGTTGAATTTAGAGCATTATTAGATAGTCATCAGCTGAATTATGGTATGTTTGGGCATGTGGATGCAGGGGTGCTGCATGTACGTCCTGCGCTTGATATGTGCGACCCAAAACAAGAAGTTTTAATGAAACAAATTTCAGATGAAATTGTGGCATTAACGGCTAAATATGGTGGACTTTTATGGGGCGAACATGGCAAGGGTTTTAGAGCACAATATAGTCCTGAGTTTTTTGGTGAAGAATTGTATGGCGAGCTACGTAAAATAAAAGCTGCATTTGACCCAGACAATCGTTTAAATCCAGGTAAAATTTGCCCACCGGCTGGACTTGATGCACCAATGAAGCAAGTTGATGCAATTAAGCGCGGAACTTTTGATAGGCAGATTCCAATTCAAATGCGTCAAGAGTTTCGCGGTGCCATGGACTGTAATGGTAATGGATTGTGCTTTAATTTTGATGTTACAAGCCCAATGTGCCCATCAATGAAAATTAGCGGTGAGCGTATTCATTCACCAAAAGGGCGAGCAACATTAGTGCGAGAATGGCTTCGTTTATTGTCAGAGCAAGGTGTTACACCTGAAAATCTCGAAAAAGGCATTAAACAAAATAAACCTTCGTTACGTGGCTTAATCGATAAAACTCGCAATTCTTGGCGAGCAAAACAGGGAGATTATGATTTCTCTCATGAAGTTAAAGCCTCGATGGCGGGTTGTTTAGCCTGTAAAGCGTGCTCAACTCAGTGCCCAATTAAAATTGATGTGCCATCATTTAGAGCTAAATTTTTAGCGCTGTACCATGGGCGTTACTTAAGGCCAATACGCGATCACATTGTTGCGAATGTTGAAGCAAGCGCGCCATTATTGTCAAAAGCACCTGCTATTTTTAATTTCTTTTTGCGTCAATCCGTTATTCAAAAATTGAGTGAGCGTACGATTGGCATGGTCGATTTGCCGTTATTTTCGCAACCTACTTTAAAACAAGAATTATCAGGGCATTCAGCAACCGCAGTGACACTCGAACAGCTCGAGAAGATGACGCCATCACAAAGAGAGCCGTATGTTTTAGTGGTACAAGATCCTTTTACTAGTTATTACGATGCCAAAGTGGTGGCTGATTTTGTTAGACTAATTGAAAAAATTGGTTTGAAACCCGTGTTATTACCCTTTTCGCCAAATGGTAAAGCTCAACATATTAAAGGTTTTCTGGCAAAGTTTGCTAAAACAGCAGGTAAGACAGCCGATTTTCTTAATCGAGTCGCAAAGCTACAGCTTCCTATGGTGGGAGTCGATCCCGCATTGGTACTGTGTTATCGAGATGAATACCAAGAGATTTTAGGTAAAGAACAGTGTCAATTCACTGTTATGCTTGCGCACGAATGGTTAATAACTTTACCAGAACCCGAGAATACCAGTGAAATAGCTGGGCAACCTTGGTATTTTTTGGGGCATTGCACAGAGTCTACTGCATTGCCAAATAGTGCAAATCAGTGGGCTACATTATTTGCTCGTTATGGACAAAAACTAACTAATGTCAGTGTTGGATGTTGTGGAATGGCGGGTACTTATGGCCATGAAATCGCCAATATTGAAAATTCAAAAGGGATCTATAATTTATCATGGAAGCCTGCATTAGATAAACTTCCTAAAGAACGTTGTTTAAGTTCTGGATATTCATGCCGTAGCCAGGTAAAACGTATGGAAAATACTATTATAAAGCACCCAATTCAGGCGCTGTTGGAGATATTTAATGATTTGGAGACGTCAGTTTAACTTGCAACAAATGTCAGAAATGGCAAAAGGCTGTATGTTAGGCCATCTTGGCATAGAAATAACCGCATTTGGCGACGATTTTCTTGAAGGAACAATGCCTGTTGATGAGCGCACTAAGCAACCTTTTGGGCTGCTGCATGGTGGTGCTTCAGTGGTATTAGCCGAGTCTTTAGGGTCTATCGCGGGCTATTTATGCAGTGAAGGTGAACAGCAAGTTGTCGGACTTGAAATTAATGCAAATCATATTCGTTCTGCACGAGAAGGGGTTGTGAAAGGGATTTGTCGACCGATTCATTTAGGGCGACGTCAACAAGTGTGGAATATTGATATTTATAACGAAAAAGGACAACTTTGTTGTACTTCTCGTTTGACCACCGCTGTGATTTCTGAGTAATAATATCGCCCTCAAGTTTAAATAGCTTGAGGGCATTCTGTTTGTTTTATTCTAAGTCTCATTCTAAGTTAATCACATTTTAAATTTTTATTGCGTTAATTAAGTTGTATAATTAATGCACCTTTATTAATTTGTGTCATTTAAGTGTATTTCTTAGTACAAAATCGAAATAAAAAGTCAACTTTATTTATCCTTTAATTTTTAATTGGTTACCACTTTATTTAACTGTATTTGTTCAAAAAACGAGCTCATAATGTATAAAAAAAGAACCGTGATAGCTATAACCTCTTAAAACAAATGGTTGAAGTACTATCGGTAATCATTACCATAGGGTAGACAGAGTTAATCTCTTGATAACAGGCTGAAAAGCCATGATAAATGTGGGGTCAATATGACTGACGGTGTAGAGACATTTTCATTTGATGAAAACAATTGGCAGGGTGTTAACCTGACCGATAGCGCTGCAAAACAAATTAAAAAACTGATGGTGCAAAACCCAAATACAAAAGGGCTTTCACTCGGCGTTAAACAGTCTGGCTGTGCAGGTTTTGGTTATGTATTTGAAATGATCGAAAACCCAATAGATAAACACCTACTATTTGAACTCGATGGTGCGCATCTTTATGTGCCAAAAGAAGCAATGCCATTTATTGATGGCACAGTCGTTGATTATGTCCAAGAAGGGCTAAATCAAATTTTCAAATTTAATAACCCGAAAGCGCAACATGCCTGTGGGTGTGGTGAAAGCTTCGGCGTTTAACATGTGAAATCTATTATGTCACAGAGCAATGTAGAAATTGGCGATGATGTCCAAAGTTGGCTTGATGACCAGCGCTATAAAGAAGGCTTTTTTACACAAGTCGCGACAGATGAAATGGCAAAAGGACTCAATGAAGATGTGGTCCGTGCTATTTCAGCAAAACGCAACGAACCCGAGTGGATGCTAAAATTCCGCCTTGATGCTTTTAATCATTGGAAAGGAATGGAAGAGCCACATTGGTTAAAAGCCAATTATCCTAATTTAGATTATCAAGATTACAGTTACTATTCTGCACCTTCGTGTGGTTCTTGCGATGATACTTGTGGTTCACAATCTGGTGCAACTCAAGCAACGGGTGTAACTGAAACGAATAACTATTTGACTGCTGAAATTGAAGAAGCATTTAATCAACTTGGTGTACCTGTACGTGAAGGTAAAGCAGTCGCGGTAGACGCTATTTTTGATTCAGTATCGGTTTCTACGACTTATCGTGAAGACCTCGCCAAACACGGCATTATTTTTTGTTCTTTTGGTGAAGCCATTCATGAGTATCCAGAACTGGTGCAAAAGTATCTTGGTACGGTCGTGTCTAGTTATGACAACTTTTTTGCTGCACTCAATGCAGCGGTAGCTTCAGATGGCACTTTTGTTTATATCCCAAAAGGTGTGCATTGTCCGATGGAGCTATCAACTTATTTCCGAATTAATGCAGCCAAAACTGGCCAATTCGAACGCACAATTCTTATCGCTGATGAAGGTAGTTATGTCAGTTATATCGAAGGGTGTTCAGCACCGGTTCGTGATAGTTATCAGCTTCATGCTGCGGTAGTTGAAGTCATCATTCATAAAGATGCGGAAGTCAAATACTCAACCGTACAAAATTGGTTTTCTGGTGGTGATAGCGAAGCTGGGGGGATACTCAATTTTGTAACCAAGCGTGCACTCTGTGAAGGTGAAAACTCTAAAATGTCGTGGACACAGTCTGAAACAGGCTCTGCGATTACATGGAAATACCCAAGTGTTATCCTAAAAGGTGATAACTCTGTAGGTGAATTTTTCTCTGTTGCACTGACTAACGGTAATCAACAAGCAGATACTGGTACAAAAATGATCCACATCGGGAAAAACACCCGCTCAACGATTATTTCTAAAGGGATTTCTGCCGGTAAAAGCCAAAATACTTATCGTGGTTTAGTCAAAATACTACCTAGTGCTCATAATGCTCGTAATTTTACGCAATGTGACTCGATGTTGATTGGTACACAATGCGGCGCTCACACATTTCCTTATGTGGAAGTGAAAAATAATACTGCTCATCTCGAACATGAAGCAACGACTTCACGTATAGGGGAAGACCAGTTATTTTACTGCTTACAGCGTGGAATTAGTGAAGATAATGCTATTTCTATGATTGTTAATGGGTTCTGTAAAGATGTGTTCTCAGAACTGCCATTAGAATTTGCGGTCGAAGCACAAAAATTACTGGCTATCAGTTTAGAACATAGTGTGGGTTGATCAAAACCAAGTTTATATGCGCTAAAGCGCTAAAGGCATGTTGATATGTTAAGTGTTAAAAATTTGCACGTTAGTGTAGAAGGTAATGAAATATTAAAAGGACTATCCCTAGAAGTTAAGCCGGGTGAAGTTCATGCGATTATGGGACCTAATGGTTCAGGTAAAAGTACTTTATCGGCAACACTTGCGGGTCGTGAAGAGTATGAAATCGATAGCGGCGAAGTGACGTTCAAAGGTAAAAACCTATTTGAATTAGATCCTGAAGAACGTGCAGGTGAAGGTATCTTTTTAGCTTTTCAATATCCAGTAGAAATACCAGGTGTTAGTAATCAATTCTTTTTGCAAACTGCGGTCAATGCAGTGAGAGAATATCGTCAACAAGAAGCATTAGATCGTTTTGATTTTCAAGATTTTATTGAAGATAAAATTGAATTACTTGATATGCCACAAGATTTACTGACTCGTTCAGTCAACGTCGGCTTCTCTGGCGGTGAAAAGAAACGTAATGATATTTTGCAAATGGCGGCACTTGAGCCTCAATTATGCATATTAGATGAAACTGACTCAGGTCTCGATATCGATGCATTAAAAGTGGTTGCTAATGGTGTCAATTCACTGCGCACGCCTGAACGTTCATTTATTATTGTGACTCACTATCAGCGTATTTTAGATTATGTAAAACCTGATTTTGTTCACGTGCTTTATCAAGGAAAAATCATCAAGTCAGGTGATTTCAGTTTAGCGAAAAAACTGGAGGAGCAGGGTTATGGCTGGCTTATTGACCAACAGTGATAAAGCAGAAAAACGTGCTAAAGTTGTTGCTCTTAATGAGAAAGCAATGGCACGTTTTACCGCTTTGTTCGAACAACGCTTAGGTGCAAATTCTCAACATGCTAAAATCCATTGGGATATAGCACAAAAAATAGGTTTACCTGTTTTTCGTCATGAAGATTGGCACTACACGCCATTAGATAAGCTGTTAAAAACAGAATATTGTTTTAGTGAAACGAGTCTTATCGAGCAAGAGTGCGAAGCACTTGCATTACAGATTGATGCATATCGTATTGTATTAATTGATGGTCGATATAGCTCGGCGCTTAGCTCAATTGATGTCGGTCCATTCCAAGTTGCCTTATTGGATAATCAAGACTTGTTGCCGGATGCTATCAATAGCGAAATATTTTTGCATTTGACTGAAAGCTTAGCAATACAGCCACTCGTGATCCATCTTGCAGCAAATGAAATTGCTGAAAAACCACTTTATTTATTAAATATATCAAGTGGTAATAGTGATGAACAGGCCGTGAATACGAGTCAATACCGTTATCACATAACGGTAGGTGCAAATAGTAAAGCTCAGGTCATTGAACACTTTGTGAGCTTAAATGAAAACACTCACATGACAGGTGGGCGTCTTACGGTTGAAGTGGGTGATAATGCACAATTTGACCACTATAAGCTCAATATAGAGAATGGCCAGTCACAGCATTTTGCGCATAATGATATTATTGTGGGTCGTGACTGTCAGGTAAAAAGCACCAGCTTTTTACTGGGCTCACTGCTTTCTCGTAGTCATACAAGTGCTCGCCTTGATGGTGAAAATAGTGAACTTGAACTCAATAGCTTATTATTACCAAAGGGTAATGAGATAGCTGATACACGTACATATCTTGAACATAACAAAGATCACTGTAATAGCCGCCAATCTCATAAAGTCATTGCGATGGACAGCAGTAAAGCCGTCTTTAATGGCATGATTAAAGTTGCACCAGCTGCACTTAAAACAGATGGTCAAATGAGTAATAATACTTTGTTATTAGGCGAAAAAGCAGAGATCGATACTAAACCTCAACTTGAAATCTATGCGGACGATGTAAAATGTGGGCATGGGGCAACGGTCGGGCGTATTGATGATGAGCAGTTGTTTTATTTGCGTTCAAGAGGTATTGATGGAAAATCGGCTAAGCATATGATCATCATCGCATTTGCAGCAGAATTAACAGAATCCATTGCATCTGAAGAATTAAAGCAAGCGGTGATGAAGAACATTCGCCAACGCTTAGCGGAGGTTTAAGACCACTATGTCATTTAATGTAACCGCTGTAAGGCAGGATTTTCCTGCTTTATCTCAATCTGTGAACAATCACCCACTAGTCTATCTAGACAGTGCTGCAAGTGCACAAAAGCCATTGCAGGTAGTTGAAAGAGAAAGTGAATTTACTTTACATCAATATGCGGCGGTTCACCGTGGAATTCATACGTTAAGTGCTAATGCAACGACAATGATGGAAGAAGTTCGCCAGAAAGCGGCGAATTTCATTCATGCTGCTTCGAGTGAAGAAATTGTTTTTGTTAAAGGAACGACTGAAGCGATCAATTTAGTTGCTAATAGCTTTGGACGTCAGTATTTACATGAGGGGGATAATATTATTATCACCCAAATGGAGCATCATGCGAATATTGTTCCTTGGTTTATGTTATCTGAATCTATTGGTTTTGAAATTCGTGTTTTACCCGTTTCTGATTGTGGCAAACTTGAAACGGGGAAACTCAATGATTTAATTGATGAGCGTACCCGTTTATTGAGTTTCACTCATATTTCTAATGTATTAGGTACCGTTAATCCTGTACAAGATATTATCAAGCATGCACGTGCAATTGCAGTATCTAAAAAAAATACACAATTAAAGGTGTTAATTGATGGTGC
Source organism: Providencia sp. (assembly GCF_052096715.1). NCBI lineage: Bacteria > Pseudomonadati > Pseudomonadota > Gammaproteobacteria > Enterobacterales > Morganellaceae > Providencia > Providencia sp. The sequence goes on along the minus strand of NZ_JBQDNB010000025.1, from coordinate 46,276 downwards.
GCAGGGTGCAATGCATCAACAGGTAAATGTACAAACGCTAGATTGTGATTTTTATGCTTTTTCTGGTCACAAGCTTTATGGTCCCACAGGAATCGGTATTTTATATGGTAAAAAAGCACTACTAGATGCCATGCCACCTTGGGAAGGCGGCGGTGCGATGATCCGACAAGTCAGTTTGACCAAAGGTATTACTTTTGCAGATGCCCCGTGGCGTTTTGAAGCAGGGACACCCAATGTTAGTGCAATTATTGGGTTAGGTGCTGCATTTGATTACTTAACTGCTTTGGGAGTGGAAGATGCGTTTGCTCATGAAGCTAATGTCATGGCTTATGCTTCTGAAAAACTTAAAGATGTACCATCAATAATATTATATGGTAATGACCAGCGTGAAGGTGTTCTTGCCTTCAATTTAGGTCAGCACCATGCTTATGATGTTGGTTCCTTTTTAGATCAATACGGTATTGCTATTCGTACTGGTCATCATTGCGCTTTGCCCCTCATGGAGCGCTATAATGTTCCGGCGATGTGTCGTGCTTCGGTGGGAATTTATACCACTAAAGAAGAAATAGATTCTTTATTCAATGCATTACAACGCGTAAAAAAATTGTTAGGCTAGACATTATGAATGTTTAGATTTTAGTGAAGGAAAGAAGTATGCCTGCGTTACCCGATGAACAAAAACTGTTACGTAATTTTGCACGCTGCCACAATTGGGAAGAGCGCTATCTGTATATGATTGAGCTGGGCGGGTCTTTGCTTGAGTTAACGGCAACACAAAGAAGCGATAGTAATCTTATTGCTGGTTGCCAAAGCCAGGTGTGGATTGATATGCAAAAGCAGTCCGATGAGACGATTTTATTTGCAGGTGATAGCGATGCAAGTATTGTTAAAGGGTTAGTCGCGATAGTGATTATTCTTTTTCAAAATAAAACGGCACAACAAATTCTAGACGTTGATGTGAAATCATTTTTTCATCAATTAGCACTTGAGCAACACTTAACACCATCACGTACTCAGGGGCTAAATGCCATGATCCGCACTATTTTGGCTCGCGCTAACGAACTCGTATAATATATTGTTGGGAAACAACTTTTGTTTCCCTCTTTGATTTTATTTTCAATTCCCTCTCAATCTTAATGTCTATCTTACCTACCTTTAGTTCATTGTCTTTGTTACTAAGAATTATCATTTTATTGCGTAAAAATACTATGTTGAATATTATTAGCTAACTAAAATATTTATTAAGTATTAAAGATAGGAAAAATAGTTGCTATTATGTTCAACTATCTTTGAGTTCAATGGTTACTAAATTAATGTAACAACACTATTTTCTTTGGAGTAGGTAGGTATGAAGACAGCTTTGACGGTGGCAAGTTTGCTTGTCATGAGTGCATTAATGGCTCCGGCACATGCAAAAGAATATCCATTACCAGATAGCAATACGCGCCTAATCGGGGAAAACTTATCTTATGTTGTACCAAACGATGGGCGTTCTTTAGAAGCAATAGCGACTGAGTATGAGATTGGTCTGCTGGGTATGTTAGAAGCCAACCCAGGAACTGATCCTTATTTACCTGAAGCAGGTAAAGAGCTGATTATTCCTGCACAGATGTTATTACCATCGACGCCGAGAACAGGTATCGTGATTAACTTAGCTGAGCTGAGATTATATTATTATCCGGAAAATAGTGAAGAAGTCATTGTTTATCCTATTGGGATCGGCCAATTAGGGCGTGATACACCAGAAATGGTTACGTCAGTTAGTCAATCAATTAAAGACCCAACATGGACACCGACTGCTAATATCCGCAAAAATTATGCCAAAGAGGGTATTACATTACCGGCGGTTGTTCCTGCTGGCCCTAAGAATCCAATGGGGCTTTATGCATTACGTCTTTCTTATGGCCGTGGTGAATATTTAATCCATGGAACTAATGCTGACTTTGGTATTGGAATGCGTGTAAGTTCAGGTTGTATTCGTTTAAGACCAGATGATATTGAAGCACTATTTAAGACTGTACCAAAAGGAACTCGAGTCCAAGTTATTGATCAGCCTGTGAAATATTCTAAAGAAGCAGATGGAAGTCTCTACATTGAGGTACATCAGCCACTTTCGAGAAAAGACAGTGATGATCCACAAACGATGCCAATCAAGATCTCTGCTGATTTCCAGCGTTTTTTAGAGAATGAAGGCATTGACAGGGGATTAGTAGAAAAAGAGCTTAAAAGGCGTTCTGGGATGCCTGTGAGAGTAAATAATGATCAAGGTACAACTGAGCCTACGAATGATGAGCTTAAAAACTATCCTGATTTAACACCGATCGAGCCATTTTCGATTTCACAGCCACAGCCTGTTTACGAAGAAAAAATCGGCGCGCTATTACCTTCAAAGTATAAATCATATCAATAGTTTTATATCGTTAGCTTAACTAGCACAAAAATTAAGGGCCTATTTAATATAGGCCCTCATAAATATTAGCTTTGAAGAAGCTTCTTTCTAGCTAAAACGAGTTCGACTTATTTTTTGTAAGTACGGACTTGGTTGTCTAGACGTTGGTTTGCACGTGCTGCTTCTTCTTGAGCTGTTTGAACGTCAGAACGTAGTGACTGAACATCGTTGCTTAGTTGATCAACTTTACCATTCAGAGTTTGTACGTCTGAAGAGAGCTTTTGCACGTCAGTGCTGTTAGAACAACCCGCTAGTAATGCTGAAGCTAATACGATAGAGCCCAGTACAATTTTAGTACGAATCATTATTTTACCCTCTAGATTGATTTATATTGAAAATATAAAAAGTAAGCTACCAACTAATAATTCTAAGCAAAAATCTTAAAACTATCAATATCCCTTTAAAACAACCTAATGAAAATTAGGGTATGGCACTCACTTAGTCTTATGCTAGTACGTAATTTAAATATTTGCTAGAAATACTTTATATTTAGCAGTAGGAAAAAGAGGAAAAACTTAAAATTAAATTAAGAAAGGTTATTATTTAACCAAGGTGAAATCATTTTGTGATATCAAACTTAAATAATCTATCACTATTTGTATCTGTTCTGTTGGGTAGTGGATAGTTAGTTTAAAGCAACATTTAATGTCAAATATAAATAAAGAAGCCCCGTGACTATTTTATTAATCACGGGGCTTTGATTATTTTATTGTGTTAATTATAGAACGTGAACAGATGAAGTATTCGTTGTACCACTTTGTACTAACGCACCTGAAACCATAACTACCGCATCACCAGCAACTGCAAGGCCACTTTCAAGTGCCGCACGTTTACCTTCGCGATAGAAATCATCAGTCGATGTGAAACCACCAACAATCATTGGGATAACACCTTTCACTAATAATAACTGGCGTGCAGTTTCTTCGTTTGTGGTTAAAGCCAAAATAGGCGCAGTTGGGAAATATTTACGAATAGATTTCGCTGATTTACCACCAAAGGTAGCAACAACAATTAGAGGTGCATCTAATTTCTCAGTGATTTCAACAGCACCACGACAAACCGCTTCCGTTACACGCAGGCGTTGGCTTGGTTTTTGGCTATCAATGCGAGTTGGCATTACACGGTCAGTACGTTCACAGATTGTTGCCATGATAGTCACAGCTTCAATTGGGTATTTACCTTTAGCACTTTCACCTGAAAGCATTACTGCGTCTGTACCATCTAAAATAGCATTAGCAACGTCACCAGCTTCAGCACGAGTAGGGCGTGGATTTTTGATCATAGAGTCAAGCATTTGTGTCGCAGTAATAACTACTTTACGTGCAGCAACACATTTTTCGATCATCATTTTTTGAGCGAAAATAACTTCTTCTACTGGAATTTCAACACCTAAATCACCACGTGCAACCATGATGCCATCTGAAGCTTCTAAGATTTCATCAAAATTGTTTAAACCTTCTTGGTTCTCAATTTTAGAGATAATTTGAATATTTTCGCCGCCATGTTTTTTAAGATGAGCGCGAATCTCTTCAACATCAGAACGTTTACGAATAAATGAAGCGGCTACAAAATCAACGCCTTGCTCACAACCAAAGACTAAGTCTTCTTTATCTTTTTCTGCAAGTGCAGGTAAACCAATTGAGACACCCGGTAAGTTAACACCTTTTTTCTCACCCAAATCACCATTGTTTAATACTTCACAAATGACATCAGTGGCGGTGACTTTGATAACTTTCATACCAATCAAGCCGTCATCGACTAAAACAGTATCACCCACTTTAAGGTCAGTGGTTAAGCCTGCATAAGTCACTGCAACTTTGTCTTTATTACCAATTACAGAGGTGTCCGTTGTGAAAGCAAAAGTTTGACCGGCAACAAGAGCAACATCATTTCCGCCTTCCAATTTCATGGTACGGATTTCTGGGCCTTTAGTATCGAGTAAGATAGCCGCTTGTTTACCTGTTTTTGCACAGACTGAGCGAAGATTTTTGATACGTTGACCATGTTCTTCAAAGTCACCGTGGGAGAAATTTAGGCGCATAACATTCATGCCTGCGTCTAAAAGTTGAGTCAATTTTTCTTCTGATTCGGTTTTTGGACCGATGGTACAAACAATTTTAGTTTTTTTCATGGCAGTCTATCTAAAGGTTATAAAGGAAATCGGTATTGCCGCCGACACTTAAAGCGCAAGATAGAACTTGTTGCGCAACTCATTTATAAGGATAGGCGACAGTCTGGTGTTTAATGCATATTTATTTCAAAAATGTCTCATTTAGATTCTAATTATAGTGTAGCAGACATTTTTATCAAAGCTAACATACTGATTTAATAATGATGAAACCATTCAGCAGCGATGAGTATTATAGACAACAAAAAACTGTGATACAAATCAAATTTTATGAAATTGATTAAAGATCTATTTCAGATCAAGTAACCGTGTGATTTTGCGGAAATAAATTTGTTGCGCAACAAAACAGGCTAAAAATATAAGCAGATAAAAAGGGTAATTTATAAGGGAAGAAACGAATGGTGCGTCCGAGTAGACTCGAACTACCGACCCCCACCATGTCAAGGTGGTGCTCTAACCAACTGAGCTACGGACGCACTGAGGAACAATGATTAGTTTCAATATTTATTATATTGAAATGGTGCGTCCGAGTAGACTCGAACTACCGACCCCCACCATGTCAAGGTGGTGCTCTAACCAACTGAGCTACGGACGCGCTTCAAACCCTATGGTTCATAACAATAATCTGGGTGACAACGGGGACGAATATTAACGTCACAGAGTCAATCTGGCAAGGGGAAAATGTATTTTCGTGATAGTTTGTTCGTATTTAAAACTATCTGGTGATAAATACACTTCCCTAGACAATAAAATGCTTAATTTACCGCCAATTAACGAGTTGACCTTAATAAAACCACGCTTTCAGATTGTTTATGTATCCATAGAATACGGATGAACATACCGATAGCTGCTGCACTTAATCCGATAATAAAGCCAATCCAAAAACCTTTAGGTCCCATTGCTGGTGTGACAAGATCTGTCAGCGCTAAAATATAACCAGAAGGTAATCCTAAAATCCAATATGCGGTAAAAGTGATGAAGAAGATTGAACGTGTATCTTTATAACCACGTAAAATTCCTGCTCCAATAACTTGCACAGAGTCCGACAATTGATAAATAGCAGCAAAGAGCATCAAACTAGATGCAAGTACCACAACCTCAGGATTTTTGTTATACATCATTGCAATAGGTTCGCGGAATGTAGCCGTTAAAATTGCAGTACAACAAGCCACCATTAAACCCACCACAAGGCCTGTATATGATGAAATTTTTGCGGCTTCAGTAGATTGTCGCCCAAGGTTATAGCCAACACGGATAGTCGCGGCGATACCCAAAGATAACGGGAACATAAACATGATCGAGCTAAAGTTCAATGCAACCTGATGACCGGCAACAGCGACAACCCCAAGAGGGGCAACCAATAAAGCAACAACCGCAAATAATGTAACTTCAAAAAACAACGCAAGTCCGATTGGTGTGCCAAGAACAATAATGCGTTTTAAAATTAGTGGATTTGGCGAAGCAAAGGATTTAGTTGGACGAATATCTCGTTGTGAAGGGGTGTGTTTTACATACCACCGCATCATCATGCACATTGCCCAATAGACTGAAGCTGTTGCGACACCACAACCTACACCACCTAGAGCCGGTGCACCAAAATGACCATAAATAAAGATATAGTTAATCGGTATATTAACCATCAAGCCAAGAAAACCAATTACCATACCGGGTTTGGTTTTAGAGAGACCTTCACATTGGCTACGATAAACTTGAAAAAATAAATAACCTGGAGCACCCCACATAATGGCATGCAGAAAACGCACCGATTTATCTGCCAATTCAGGATCGATATGAGGCATATTTCCGAGAATTAGCTGACTGTTATAAAGAAGAAGCATCACACCAAGTGATAAAAAGAAAGCTAACCATAAGCCTTGTTGTACTTGGTCACTAATTAAATGTCGGCGGCCTGACCCATTCATTTGTGCAATAATTGGGGTTAGTGCCATTAATAGCCCTTGACCAAAAAGAATAGCTGGCAGCCAGATTGAAAATCCGACCGCAACTGCTGACATTTCGGTTTCACTAACACTTCCTGCCATAATCGTATCAACAAACCCCATCGCAGTTTGAGAAAATTGGGCAAAGAAAATTGGAATACCGAGAGCCAACAAGCTACGCGCTTCTGTAAGATATTTCTGCACGCATACACCTTTACAATAAATTAAATAAGAATATACCCGCTATAATTCAAGATGTTTGGCACAATTGCTAATATGCCACCATTTAGAGTACATAGATTGCTATGTGCTCTAACGTTTAGCATAGGTATCGTGACTACCTGCAATCTCAAATTATTTTGCGTATAAGAATAATAGGGGAAATAAATGATTTACTATAAATCAATCAGTTAATTCAGTCTCTGTATTCTATCTCTTTTATTAATTTAATCCAATACAGATGTTTAGCAGAATATAGAATCATGTTTTTCTGAGAAGATATAATTTAAATTAATATATTGGAGCAATGTGCGTTTAACCGCTCAAATAAGATAGATCTCTGAAAATTCTTAGGTAAACTTAGTACATAAATTCACTACACTGAGATTTATTATGTTTACAGGCATTGTTCAAGGTACAGCCCCAATTATCGAGATCACTGAAAGAGCAAATTTTCGTACTCATGTAATGAAATTCACTCCCGAGTTACTTGTTGGTCTAGAAACGGGAGCATCAGTGGCACACAATGGTTGTTGCCTGACGGTGACAAAGATAGATGGTGAAAATGTTAGTTTTGATTTAATCAAAGAAACGTTACGACTGACTAACTTAGGTGCATTGCAACCCGGTGATGTTGTTAACATTGAAAGAGCTGCAAAATACGGCGATGAAATCGGTGGGCACGTTGTTTCTGGTCATATTGTTACGACTGCGGAAGTAAGTAAAATTTTCACATCTGAAGATAATCATCAAATATGGCTATCGATTTATGATAAATCATTGATGAAATATATTTTACATAAAGGCTTTGTTGCAATTGATGGGATCAGTTTGACTGTTGGTGATGTGATTAATAATCGTTTTTGTGTTCATTTAATTCCTGAAACATTAGCGAGAACAACCTTAGGTAAAAAACGTTTAGGGGATAAGATTAATATTGAGATAGACCCACAAACGCAAGCAATCGTTGATACTGTTGAACGTGTATTGCATCAAAAAGAACAAGAAATGATTTTACAGAAGGCGAGAGAAACAACGGAAAATGCAAATTTAGCAGAATAAAAACTTTAAGCATTTTGCTATAAAACAAGATATTTTGACTTAAAAAGGCTATAGCTTTTAATTATATCGCTATAGCCTAATTTGAATAATCAGTATTTAGTTTTTATTACGATTTATTTTATGGCAGTTTATTACCCGTGGGTACAACCCTAAATTAGGCAGTATATTATCGTTAAATTACAGCTTATCACTAAAGTTTAGTGAAAAACTGGCGTTATCAAGGGCAATGGCTTCGATTAAACGCTTGAAATTCTCACTATTCTTATGTAACTCTAATGCTTGGTTATTTTCCCATTCTTGAAGAACAATGTAGCCATTTTCTTTAGCCATTAAATCGTACTGGATGCATCCTTTCTCTCGACGACTTAGTTTAGCTAAATCGCGAATGATTTTTTTCGTTAAACACCCATCCGTTTTTTCAATTGTAATTTGGGCATACACTACAATACTCATTCCGTTCTCCTTATTTATTAAGAACTATCTTAAAGGGTACTTAGTTTTTGTATTGTAAAAAAACGAATAGTTTGACTTTAAAAATGCCGACGGCGTCATAGTATAGTATCTTTTAAAATCACGGTAAAAGTGCGATTGGTCATAATAGCCAGTTTCGAACCAACGATAGGTATCTTGTTCCTTCACCATATTTTTTAAAACATGCTCTAATCGGCAATTGATTTGGTAACGTTTTGGTGTGATCCCATATTCTTTTAGAAACTCTTTTTGTATAAAACGAGCGCTATAACCTAGTTCATCGGCAATATCTGTAATCTTCTTAGTTGGATTTCGGTAAAGAATATCCAAAATATTATCCGTAAAATGTATTTTTTTACTGGCTTTTGTAGCAATAAAACAATCACGTAACTCTTTAAATGAGCCGCTAGCGAGCGCTTCAAACCAATTATCACTCCAGATATTACAAAGTGCTGTTGGTGTGTCTGTATAGACTACTGTTCTTTGCGGAAGTAAAAATCGCAGAGCATCATGCCTGACACGTAAGACCATCACCTTTGCATTATTGGGAATTACTGTAAAAGTGTTAATTCTAGGAATGACTAATTGAAATGGATTGATGGTTGTATGGGCGTCAGTTGCTATATTAAGATTTTGTGATGAAATCCAGATTTCAGCGCCAGTACCAGGAAATATTTTAATTGGGGCAGTAAATTTCTTGATAATGAGAATTGAGCTTATAAAAGTGCTTAATTCTTCTGGTGGGTAATACTGTTTTAACATAGCGCTTATACACTCATTATTCAGAAATTTTAGTATAACGTGTTTCGATAAAAAAATTAACTAAAGAAAATATGAGTTGCAGCAGGTAAAAAAATAAAACTGTGACTTTTTAAGGGGATAACCTTTCAAAATCAGGTTCTGATATTGATGATACAATCTATAATATCAATAGAATTTAATAGGTTGAAATTATTAGGATGTAAATTAATAAAATTAACTATGTAGTAATACTTATCCACTGTAATTTATAAGTGTTAGAATTTATAAATACCCGATTTAGTCTATATGCTTGAGGTTAAAACTAAAAGGATAAGCCAATTATTATTAAATAATGACTTACCCTTTATGTGTATGGCAGTAATTAATGCGTTAGCTTATTTATTTTGCTTGGCATTCAGTTTGTTTCGGCGACTTTTGCGTATCTACAGCGAAATACTGCATGAAATAACCAATAATCATTGGAACAATCGTAGCTGCCATCACGCCTGTTGTTGCAAGTAATGGGTCAAAAGTTAGCATTGATACCAACAAGCTAGCGAGAAAACATAAACCAAGTTGCAAAGCATTTTGTAATGCGGCTGCTTTACCGCTCGCATTTGGAAAGGTATTTAATGCTTTAGAAACTGCAATTGGATATGACGCTCCGTTCATTGCTGCCATAAAGCAAAATGGGATTAGGATCATTGTTAAAGTTGGCGTCATATAAATTGCCATAATAAACAGGATAGACATGCTTATGGCATAACCAATCAGTAATAAAAGGAAAAGGGCCTCTGTGCGAACTTTGGTTAAGACAAAACGACATCCATAACCACCAATAATGAATGCAAGGGTTTGTGGGATATAACTTAAGCCAATATCTGCGGGATTGAAACCCATATTACGTAAAATAAAAGGTGAGCCTGTCAGCCATGCGAAGAAACCAGCGCTGCATGAAGCATAGATTAAAACATTACCACTGAAAATGCGTGAGCTAAGTATATTCAGGAAGGAAACTTTAGCTTGGGAACTATTTTCATCTATGGTTGCTTTGGGCGTGATTTTCTTTAATAGCAATGTTGGAATCAGTAATAAGATACCAACAATCATCAGTACGACAAAAATGAACTCCCATGACTGATGTTCGAGTACCCAAGCGCCTAATAATGGTGCGAGAGCTGGGGATAACGCAACTAAAGGCATGATAGATGCAAAAACTTTTTGTGTACTTGCTGCATCATAGCGGTCGATGACTAAAGCTTGCCAAAGCACAGCAGTGGAGCATACCCCTACTGCTTGTAAGAAACGTAATATCAATAATTGAGTAGCGTCTGTAACCCAGACCATACCTAAACAACTAATAATAAATAGTGATAGCCCAACAATTAAAATCGGCTTACGACCGAGTTTGTCAGATAGAGGACCCCAGAGAAGTTGAGCAAAAGCAAACCCAGCTAAAAATATGCTGAGTGAAGCGCTGATGGAGCCTTCGGTAGTATTTAACGAGGTTTGCATGGCACCAAATGCCGGTAGATACATATCGATAGCTAAAAAGCCCAACATGCTTAAACCCGCAAGGTAAATGATAAATCCAGGGGAATTTCTCGTTACAGTATTCGTCATAATTGTTTACTTATTCAAAATTTAAAAAAATGTTAACAGTTACCTTATTGTATAGGCTATTTTTTTACATTGTGAAACGGTAATATTTGGATCTTGTCATCAAAAAATTTGAAAGGAAATGATATGTGGTCAGCCCATGCACTCGAAGTCATTGATGCAGTCGCTCGTACAGGAAGCTTTAGCGGCGCCGCTGAGGAGCTTCACCGTGTACCTTCAGCGATTAGTTACACCGTAAAACAAGTTGAAGAATGGCTGGCTGTACCTTTATTTGAACGCCGACATCGTGACGTTGTATTGACGGAGGCCGGCGTCATTTTTATTAAACAAAGCCGATCTGTTATCAAAAAAATGATAGATACACGCCATCAGTGCCAACAAGTTGCAAATGGTTGGCGTGGTCAATTTAGTATTGCAGTGGATTGTATCGTAAAGCCACAGCGTACTGAGCAACTCATTCTTGATTTTTATCGACATTTTCCTGACATTGAACTTTATATTCATCCTGAAGTATTTAACGGTGTGTGGGATGCGCTTGCTGACGGTCGGGTTGATGTTGCTATTGGCGCTACAAGAGCATCACCTATTGGTGAACGTTATAGTTTTCGTGATATGGGATTCATGTCTTGGTTATGTGTAGCAGAGCCTAAACATCCACTTGCACAACTCAATAATAAATTAACGGATGATGAAATGCGGCCATATCCGAGTTTATGTTTAGAAGATACATCTCGTAATTTGCCAAAGCGTGATACGTGGGCACTGGATAACCAGCGTCGATTAGTTGTACCTAACTGGGAAAATGGTGTGGCTTGCGTACTTAATGGGTTATGTGTTGGGATGATGCCTGAGCACCGAGTGGCTCCACTGTGTGCGGATGATAAATTAGTCGAGTTAGCGTTGACTCAACCTTTTCCTCCTAGCCCATGTTGTTTGACTTGGGTGGAAAAGAATACATCTCCAGCGTTGAGTTGGTTGCTTGATTATCTTGGTGATAGTGAAACACTCAACGCTGAATGGTTAGCACCCTAATTTAGCGGCGGTAGTCGATAAATGGACCATCGGCAACAGAACGACGTTCAACAAGGCGAGGGTGGACTTCAATAGTTTGAGCATCTTCGCGCTTATTGACAATGCGATCGAGCAGCATAGAAAATGCCATTTGCCCTAAACGCTCTTTGGGCTGATGGATTGTGGTTAATGCAGGTGTAAAATAACGCGCATTACGAACATTATCGTAGCCGATAATTGAAATATCTTGAGGTACACGTAAACCCATTTCATCTGCGGCGCAGATAGCACCCATAGCCATAATATCACCACCACAAAATACAGCAGTTGGCTTCTGTTTATGGCTAAGAATTTGCATCATGGCTTTATAGCCAGACTCAGGTTCAAAATCGCCTTGAACGACCCATTCATCTTTGAGTGTTATTTTCGCTTCTTCCATTGCTTTTTGGAAACCAGTTAAACGACCAATACCTGTATTTCGTTCCAAAGAGCCAGGAATGATACCAATATCACGATGGCCTCTATCAATCAGATAACGACCAGCAAGATAACCACCATGGAAAGAGTTATCAATAATGCTATCAGTAAAGTCGCCACGAGAAGCACCCCAGTCCATCACAACCATAGGAATGTTTCTATAATCTTCCAAAGTGCTTAAAAGCGTATCTGGATACTCTGAGCACATCACTAATAGCCCATCCACTCGCTTTTGTGCCAACATCTGCAAATAAGCTGATTGTTTTCGATAATCATTATAGGAATTACATAGGATCAGTGTGTAGCCTTTTTCATAACAACAGTTTTCTACCGATTCAATGACTTCAGCAAAATAAGGTGTTTCACTTGATGTGGCTAACAACCCAATTGATTTTGTATGGTTAACCTTCAAACTACGGGCAACCGCGCTAGGTGAATAATTGAGTTCTTTTATAGCAGCCCATACTGCAGCTTTTGTATCTTCAGCTACAAAGCGCGTTTTATTAATAACATGGGATACGGTTGTGGTGGAGACGCCAGCGCGTTTCGCCACATCTTTAATCGTTGCCATGGGTGGGGAAAACTCCTGACCAACATTAGGTCTTGTTAAGAATTCTTGTTAAAAAATTACCTGCATATTGATGCATAGATCTATTGCTGGCAATAAATTAGCGGTTTGTTGTCGATTTTGTCTGATCTAGCTCAAAAACGAAAGAAATAATTGATGTTATAACATGTGACATAGACACTGGTTTTACAATTTTGGCAGTGTATACTTAATTAACCTTATCGTTATTATGGTTATTTTACTTGCTTAATTGCTTTAAGATGAGAGGAACTCATGGATACAGATTTTAAATTTGGATTATTTGCAGCATTAGGTTCGCTAGCCGTAATTATTGTGTTTGCGGTACATCTGTTCTGATTATATTCACATCCTCATTGGATGAAAAGATTAAGGGCGAGAAAATAACTCGCCCTTAATCATATTAACAATTTGAATTATGCTAAATTTTCTTCAACAAATTTCCAGTTTACTAAAGACCAGAAATTTTCTAAATATTTAGGGCGTGCATTACGATAGTCAATGTAATAAGCATGTTCCCAAATATCAACAGTCAGTATAGGCTTATCGTCACCAGATACCGGTGTTGCTGCATTGGAAGTATTGACGATAGCTAAACTACCATCTGCTTTTTTCACTAACCAAGTCCAACCTGCACCAAAGTTTTTAATTGCAGAGTCCGTGAATTGTTCTTTGAATTGAGCAAAAGATCCAAACGCTTTATTGATAGCATCGGCGACTTTACCTGTTGGTTCTCCACCTGCGTTAGGTGCAAGGCAGTGCCAATAAAAGGTATGATTCCAAACTTGAGCAGCATTGTTGAATATGCCTGCTTCAGATGTTTTAATTATATCTTCTAATGATTTACCTTCGAAGTTAGTGCCTTTAATCAGATTATTCAGATTAACAACATAGGTATTGTGATGCTTACCATAGTGGTACTCTAATGTTTCAGATGAGATATAAGGCTCTAAAGCATCTTTTTCATATGGTAGAGCGGGTAGTTCAAATGACATTGCTTACTCCTTAGTTACTTTGAATCAACTTGCTTGGGTGTTTGCTCACAATGCGAGCGGAAATCATCGACTATCTTCCATTTATAGCTGATAAATATGATTTTTATTTATTGCTATAGGATATGTAATATATTAATGATAGCACGATAAACCTTATAAAAAATAAGTGTTATTATTATGCTAATAAAATTAATAAAACTAAGTACTATTCACGGGTGTCTAATGCATGGCTACGTATTTTCTAGTGTGGCTAAAGAGTAAAGTAATATTTAAATAGTTTATTATTTAATCTATTGCTATAGGCTAGAGGTAAATTTGAGGGCATTATTTTTTGAGCGCGGCTCAATATAGTCTATTGGTGCGCTATCTTTTTGCATGTTATGGTAATGCCTCTATAAAACTGGCATATTATATGAAACAATATACCCGTGATACACCAACATGTTGGTCGTTATGTTATTGAAATACCGTAATTTTTTATGTCTATCGGTGATTTTCGTTTGCTACCTACATGTATCTCGAACTATTTTGTGTATAACGTTTTCGATATTCCGGTTATTATTACCGACTAATATATTATGTCAGCTAGGCAGGTTCATGTGGGATCTAGCATTGAACTGGCGATTGACTGCAAAACCAGCACCCTTGTTTTAAGGAAGTAAAAAATGACGACAATTGAAAGACTCGAGCGCCAAATTAAAGAAAACCCAATCTTATTATATATGAAAGGCTCTCCTAAACTTCCGAGCTGTGGTTTTTCTGCACAAGCAGTACAAGCACTGTCTTCTTGTGGTGAACGATTTGCTTATGTGGATATCCTGCAAAATCCAGATATTCGTGCAGAGTTGCCAAAATATGCAAACTGGCCAACTTTTCCTCAACTGTGGGTTGATGGCGAATTGGTCGGTGGTTGCGATATTATTATGGAAATGGCTCAACGTGGTGAGCTTCAAACGTTGATTAAAGAAACTGCAGATAAGTATCGTTCAGCTGATGAGGCGAACGCCGAGTAACGGATTGTTCTTTTTATCATAATGCTTATATGTAAAAGCCGGATTAGTATGTGTTCATGCTAATCCGGCTTTTTAATTTAGGGCTGTTGAGTTTCTTCGACTAAAGGCCATCCACCCATTTTTTTCCATTTATTCACGATTTCGCAAAATAATAAAGCAGTACGATTCGTATCATATAGTGCACCGTGAGCTTGTTTGCCATCAAAAGGAATACCGGCAGTGGAACAAGCTTTCGCGAGAATAGTTTGACCGAAAACCAATCCACTTAAAGCTGCTGTATCAAAAGTAGCGAACGGGTGAAAAGGGTTACGCTTTAAACTTGCCCGCTCAGCAGCGTTCATGACAAAGCTATGGTCAAAATTTGCATTATGAGCCACGATAATAGCGCGATTACAATCAGTATTTTTTATACCTTTACGCACAACTTTAAAAATAGCATGAAGCGCATCGTATTCACTTACTGCACCGCGTAGAGGGTTTGTTGGATCAATACCTGTAAAAGCGAGAGCAGCCGGTTCTAAATTTGCACCTTCAAATGGGTCAACATGAAAATGTAGAGTTTCATCAATTGCTAGCCAACCGTCTTTATCCATTTTTAATGTAATGGCGGCAATCTCTAACAATCCATCTGTTTTTGCGTTAAATCCACCTGTTTCTACATCGATTACAACAGGGTAGTAGCCCCTGAAACGGCTAACCAGGGTATTCATATTTTTTTTTTCAGACATTAGGACTTTCATTTTAGAGTTTCTGGTTGGCTTATATTATGCCAAAACCAGTAAAATTTTGCAGGTAAACTCAGCAGAAAATTTAGGTAGTTAAATTCACTACCTAAATTTAAAAGATAGGAGCCTTAGTGGCCTAATCCTTTGCTTGCACTTTTATTTTCAATGAGCTCGATTTTATAGTTATCAGGGTCTTCAACAAAGGCGATGATTGTTGTACCGCCTTTTACTGGGCCCGCTTCGCGTGTGACATTACCGCCAGCTTTACGGATGTTGTCGCAAGTTTGCGCTACATCATCAACACCTAAAGCAATATGGCCATAAGCGTTGCCCATATCATAACTGTCAACACCCCAATTATACGTGAGTTCTATGACCGCACCTTCGCTTTCATCACTATAGCCAACGAAAGCTAAAGAATATTTATATTCTTCATTTTCACTGGTTCTTAGAAGACGCATCCCAAGTACTTTAGTATAAAAATCAAGAGAACGTTGCATGTTAGTTACGCGTAGCATGGTATGAAGTAAGCGCATAAAAAAACTCCTTAAAATTCATTTCATAAACCTGAATCGATTTACCTACTAATAATATAACGTGCAGATAGGGTTAAATCCAACGATTGCAGTTTATTTTTTAGGCAAACAGTGTATATATTGATTTTAAAGAGTATATCATACATTTACAATTCTCATTGGGGGCATAAAGATGGCAGAACAACTCGAGTTTTTTGAAATACCTAGCCCATGCCGTGGTATTTGCCAAACTAATGAGCAGGGCTATTGCCGAGGCTGTTATCGTACTCGTGATGAGCGCTTTGGCTGGTTAAAATTTGCCGATGCAGAAAAGCGGAACATTATACGTCTATGCCGCCAACGTTATCTAAGGGCAGCAAGTAAAAAAGTAACGCAAGACGATGAGGTTACTCCACAACAACAACTATTTTAAAGTATTGCGCAAAGTAATGAGTTATTTTTTTTGTAGTTAATATCAATTGTACATTGAAATTAATTAATAACTGATCATTTAATATAAATTAATTACTTTAGTAATCTTTCAATGAAATTTTATTTATTCAAAATGGTTATGGGATTAATTAAAGCTAACTGTAAATAACATAATTTTAAGAGCAACTATATTCTTTTGTTTTATAAGGATTTATTGGCTATTGCTTTTTTTATTGTTAGATGTAATTACTATAAGGGTTAAAATAGATAGATTCGAAAGAAGAGTAAGGCTATTCTTATTAATAAGATAATTGATAGGTTATCTTTTTCAGTATGGTTGGATTTGTTATGAAAATAAAACAACCATAATTAGATGCAAGTCACTTAGAAAGTGATTAATAGTAACTATATATAGGTATTTACTAGGTATAACATCAATAAAATGTTGTAAGTATAAAGGGAAATTAATATATAATTTAAAAAATAATATGAGTTGGGTATATTTTTTATACATTATAATTATATAAAGGAGGGTAAATTGGAATCACAAATCGGATCTGAACTATCACGTGTAGTTCGTATGTGGAGAGCTTTGATAGATCATCGTTTAAAGCCTCTTAAGTTAACACAAACTCACTGGGTTACATTACATAACATTAGTCAGTTACCACCAGAGCAATCGCAGATTCAGTTAGCGAAGGCGATTGGAATAGAACAACCATCACTTGTAAGAACGCTCGATCAACTAGAAGAGAAAAAATTAATATCACGTCACACATGCGCTAATGATAGACGAGCAAAAAGGATTAAATTAACCGATGAATCCGAGCCATTTATTAAAACAGTGGATCAAGTTATTAATAATACAAGAGTTGAAATTCTGAATAACATTACGCCAGATGAATTGAGTCAATTATCTGTGTTACTTTTACGGTTAGAGAAAAATATAACAAATTTACAGAATAATTCTTAACTATTTTGTATGTAAATAATGTTTTGTTATTTATAAATGGAATAATTAAAAATGCGACAATGGTCACTTTTATAATTATAATTATTTTCATATGTTATAATTCATATTGACTACTATTAGGCTGATTATAATTGACAGTGTTTTGTATTTTTAGGAATTTATTGTTCTAAGCTGTATATGTTAAATGAAAAATTAGGATTGAGATACTAATCTACAGCGTAGTAGTAAGAATAAACGTTTTAATATAGATAAACAATTTAAGGAGAAAAGTAATAATAGTATTATTTGAATACCAAGTATCTACTTTTTTATATGCGAAATTTGTGCAATTATTTCTACTTGATTGAGAAAGTATCATTATTATAAGAGGGAAATAACATGAAAAAAGAGCAGATACTTAATAAATATCGCTAGTTAAATAATAATGACTAACGTTACTAATAAGCCATGTTCACCGACATTAGTGTCGGTGAACATACTTAATTATAATATGGCTTTGGCGTTCATTAATTAGCGAGGAGATACTGTTACAGTATTACCGCTATTTGCAATCATCACACGCTGACCGTTACGAAAAGCGGTTGGATCTTGTTTTTGAACGACAACAATATTTTTACCGCTGTCTAAGCGGATTTCCAACTGAACACCCTGGCTTTTATTTAAAGCACCTTGTGCTTGCTGGCCAGCCATACCACCTGCGATTGCACCTGCAGCAGTTGCAAGTGTATTACCAGTACCGCCGCCGATGGTATTACCTAATAAGCCACCAAGAACAGCACCACCAATTGCACCAATGATATTACCATCTTCACCTGCTTGGATGGTGACAGGGCGCGCATTCAGAATCGTACCATAAGTAACAGTCTGTACTTGTTTCGCATCCTGAGCCGAAATAGTATCACCAGAAAGCGTACTAGTATTGACACAGCCTGATAATGCAGCAACTGCAGCAACACCTACAAAAACTTTCTTAAGCATAATAACTCCTATGAGATTTGCTATCTGTGGCACTAACATAGCATCGTATATTTATTTTCGCTATAAACACAACAACGTATATTAAAAAACGTATTAAGAATCGATATTGAGATTACTTATGTTCATTTAAATAAAAGATAAACACTAGGTAAACTATCTCAAAATTGAAGATATTTCACTGACTAAGGCACGCATTGTTAAATATACTATAGTTAAATCATTATATGAATATCACTTCTCGTTAATTATAGGATCTAATGTTTCCTTCGCATCGATTCAAGTCACTTCTCATTAATGTTATCAATGTATCTCAGATTATAAATGATAAATCGTAATGTATAAAAAAACGTCGTTTTGGGCTTATTTTATCCAAATATTTTATGTGTTTGACTAATTATAATCGAATCCTGCGAGTTAGCCCTAGAAATTGAATGGAATTGTTGACAAAACATACCAGCAAAGCACAATCTTTTATGGTTTAAATTCACGATGTTAATGTGCACTTTGAAGGAACAAGAATAATGATTAAGTCGGGTCGTTACATAGGGGTTATGTCAGGAACCAGTTTAGACGGTGTCGATGTTGTTCTTGCAGCGATTAGTGATAAGTTTGTGGCAGAACAATCAAGTCTGAGTGTTGCATTTCCAGTTGAATTGAAAAAGAGAATTTTAAATATTTGCCAAGGCCAAGAAGCCACATTATCTGAAATAGGAAAAATTGATCGAGAGCTTGGTACGCTGTATGCGGAGGCAATTAATCAACTATTAACAACAACGGGATTACCTGCGGAAGATGTTATCGCTATAGGTTGCCATGGACAAACAGTTTGGCATGAACCTGATAGTGAACAGCCTTTTACAATGCAACTTGGTGATAATAATCGTGTTGCTGCATTAACAGGGATCACTACTGTTGGCGATTTTCGTCGTAGAGATATGGCATATGGCGGGCAAGGGGCACCATTAGTGCCTGCATTCCATTTAGCGGTTCTCGGGCATCCAATAGAAAAGCGAATTGTTTTGAATATTGGCGGTATTGCGAATATTACAGCATTACTTCCAGGCGCCTATGTCAAGGGTTATGATACAGGACCTGGAAATATGTTAATGGATACATGGGTTTGGCGTCACAAACAGAAAGCTTATGATGAAGACGGGACATGGGCAAGTCATGGGCATATTAATGTTGCACTATTGAAAGCAATGCTCAATGACGTCTATTTTAGACGTTCTGCGCCAAAAAGTACTGGGCGCGAATATTTCAACATGCAATGGTTAGATCAACACTTATCAAATTTTCCGTTAGTATCTGCACAGGATGTTCAAACCACATTATGTGAATTAACCGCCGTATCAATTGCGGATCAAGTTCTATTATGTGGTGGGTGCGAGCGTTTAATTGTTTGCGGTGGTGGCGCTAGAAATAATTTTTTAATGCAAAGATTAGCAGCATTGTTACCTGGTATCGAAGTGGCTTCCAGTGATAAGTTTGGGCTTAGTGGTGATGATATGGAAGCATTAGCATTCGCTTGGCTTGCCGCACGGACAATTTCGGGATTATCGGGTAATCTTGCTTCTGTTACTGGTGCAAGCCAAGAAACGGTATTAGGTGCCATATATCCGATTAATATTGATACGAAATAATATTGATAAAATAACTGTAGCAAAGGAGACGAATATGAATCAAGTCGAGGAAATAGATCTTGCATCAGTGCGCCGTGAGTATACCAAAGGGGGATTAAGACGTAATGATTTACCTCTTGATCCTCTGACGTTGTTTGAATATTGGTTGAAACAAGCTTGTGAAGCACGTTTAAGCGATCCAACGGCAATGAGTGTTGCGACTGTTGATGAAACTGGGCAGCCTTATCAACGTATTGTGCTGTTGAAGCATTTTGATGAAAAAGGCTTAGTTTTTTATACTAATATGGGAAGCCGAAAAGCGCAGCATTTAGAAAAAAATAATAAAATTAGTCTGCATTTTCCTTGGTATCCGCTAGAGCGTCAGGTCAATTTTACTGGTGTTGCTGAGCGTTTAAATCCGATAGAAGTTGTTAAGTATTTTCATAGTCGACCAAAAGATAGTCAAATTGCTGCGTGGGCATCACAACAATCATCCAAAATTTCGGCTCGCGGTATTCTTGAAGGTAAGTTTCTAGAATTAAAGCAGAAATTTAAAAATGGCGAAGTACCATTACCGAGTTTTTGGGGTGGCTTTCGCGTGGTTTTTAATAGCGTTGAATTTTGGCAGGGTGGAGCACATCGGCTCCATGATCGCTTTTTGTACCAACGCGAAGCAGATGGCTGGAAAATTGACAGATTAGCCCCTTAATAAGTGGTTTTTTAGCTGGTACTTAATTGATATGCGCTTTATGCTATAGCTACGTTTAAAAAAACTGAAAAATCATACTGACAAGCTCATGACATAACTTCTGAACTTGTCAGTAACTTAAATAGATAGACAAAATTCAACCGATGGAGTCATTGATGTCTAGCAATAACCTGATAAAACAATTGCAAGAGCGGGGCCTCGTTGCCCAGGTAACAGATGAAAATGCGTTAGCAGAGAGACTGGCGCAGGGCCCTATCTCCCTCTATTGCGGTTTCGATCCTACCGCTGACAGCTTGCACTTGGGACATCTGGTTCCTTTGCTGTGTTTAAAACGTTTTCAACTAGCCGGGCATAAGCCTGTGGCGTTGGTCGGTGGCGCAACGGGCCTAATTGGCGATCCGAGTTTTAAAGCGACTGAGCGTAAATTAAATACTGCAGAAACCGTTCAAGAGTGGGTAGATAAAATCCGTAACCAAGTCTCGCCTTTTTTAAGTTTTGATTGTGGCGATAACAGTGCGAAGCTTGCTAATAACTATGATTGGTTTGGTAAGATGGACGTACTGACATTTTTACGTGATATCGGTAAGCATTTTTCTGTCAACCAAATGATCAACAGAGAATCAGTTAAACAACGACTGAATCGTGATGATGTTGGTATTTCTTTTACTGAATTCGCTTATAACTTACTTCAAGGTTATGACTTCGCAACCCTTAATAAAGAACATGGCGTAGAGCTGCAAATTGGCGGCTCAGATCAATGGGGAAATATCACCTCTGGTATTGATTTAACTCGACGCTTACACCAAAACCAAGTGTTTGGTATGACTGTTCCTTTGATAACTAAGTCAGACGGTACTAAATTTGGTAAGACCGAAGGCGGCGCTGTTTGGCTTGACCCTAAGAAAACAAGTCCATATAAATTTTATCAGTTCTGGATTAATACTGCGGACTCTGATGTTTATCGATTCTTGAAGTTCTTCACTTTCATGGAGTTGAGTGAAATAGATGCACTTGAAGAAGAAGATAAAAATAGTGGTAAGGCGCCACGCGCACAATATGTTCTTGCTGAAATGGTAACCAAGCTTGTTCATGGTGATGAAGGCTTAGCAGCAGCAAGACGTATTACTGATAGTTTGTTCTCAGGTGCAGTTTCAGATTTAACAGAAGCAGATGTTGAACAATTAGCACAAGATGGTATGCCTTCTATCACATTAGAAGACGGCGCAGATTTACAACAAGCGCTCGTTGATTCAGAGTTGGCGCCATCACGCGGACAAGCAAGAACGGCTATTAGCTCAAATGCAGTTGCCGTTAATGGTCAGAAGCAAATTGATCCAATGTATGTTTTTACTGATGCAGACCGTTTGTTTGGTCGCTATACATTAGTTCGTCGCGGTAAGAAAAACGACTGCTTAATTAATTGGAAATAGCTCTGACTAACCTTTGTCATATCAGCCCGGAGTTTTCCGGGCTATTAGCAATGGCTAATCACTGATTTCTCTTCATTCGATATAACAATTCTCTGGGTTCTCAATGAAAAGCGTATTATCAATACAATCCCACGTTGTTTTCGGTCGTGCAGGAAATAGTGCTGCTGTATTCCCAATGTGCCGTATGGGTGTAGATGTATGGCCTCTTAATACCGTGCAATTTTCAAATCATACACAATACCCACAATGGACAGGCAGTGTATTTCCTGCACAACATCTGACTGATATTGTTAATGGACTTGCTCAAATTCATAAATTAGAAATTTGTGATGCAGTATTAAGTGGTTATATTGGCTCGCCTGAGCAGGGAAATGACATTCTGGCGATTGTGCAAAAAGTTAAAACAGCGAATCCTCAGGCAATTTACTTTTGTGATCCTGTTATGGGTCATCCTGAAAAGGGTTGTATTGTCGCACCAGGTGTTGCTGAATTCTTTTGTAATCAAGCATTGAAAGCTAGTGATGTTATTGCGCCAAATTTATTGGAGTTAGAGACATTAGCTGGACAAGATATTAATTCCGTTGAGCAAGCCGTGATGGCAGCTCGTGAATTATGTCAAAAAGGCCCTAAAATAGTTTTAGTGAAGCACCTCAGCCGAGCAGGTTATCGTGCTGATCGTTTTGAAATGATTTTAGTGACTGAAAAACAAAGTTGGCATGTGAGTCGTCTACTTGTTGATTTTGGTGAAAAACAGCCAGTAGGTGTTGGTGATTTGACTAGTGGTCTTATGTTAGTAAATTTATTGAAAGGGGAACCTTTAGATAAAGCACTAGAACATGTAGCTGCTGCTGTATATGAAGTCATGATTAAAACAAAAGAAATGGGTGAGTACGAGCTACAGCTCGTCGCTGCACAAGACAAAATGGTTAATCCAGAGCATAAATTTTGTGCAACGCAATTAGATTAACTATTATTTTTTGATTTGATTATTTTAGTAACAGCGCCGAATATAGGCGCTGTATTTATTTTGGTGGCTTAAAATCTAAATCAAGCCTTCAGCTTCTAGTGCTTCTTGAACTTTCGGGCGTTTTGCGATTTTAGCAAGGTAACTTGTAAGGTGAGTTAGTTGGCTTAAGTCTACACCTACTATTTTCGCCCAATTAGAGACTGTAAATAAATAAGCATCAGCGACACTAAAGTTATCACCCGCAAAAAATGCCTGTTTTGCCAGTACGTCATCAACATATTTAAATTTCTTTAATAATGTTGTTTTAGCCATTTCTTTAGTTTCATCAGGGCTATTTGGTGAAAATAGCGCGCCATAATTTTTATGTAATTCAGTAGAAATAAAGTTTAATGCTTCTAATTGATGATAACGTTTCATTGAACCTGGAAGCGCTATCAGATTTCTATCTGGTTTTTGGTCCGCAATATACTGAACAATGACTGCGCCTTCAGTTAATTGGTCACCATTATCAAGTACTAAGGTAGGAACCTGACCTTTGGGATTGATTACTAAGAAATCTTCACCTTTCTCGGCCTTTTTTTCTTTAAGATTAACGCGTTCAATGCTGAAATCTAGCCCAGCTTCGCGCAAAATAATGTGAGGAGAAAGAGAGCAAGCTCCTGGAGCGTAATACAATTTCATCATAAAACTCCTACGTAATGTAATGGATACCAGATAATAAATAGCCTAATACTCTTTACAGTATATCACTACTTTGTGTTATGAGATTGTCATCGGGTGCGAGAGAAATTTATGGTATGAATAGATTATATATCACTTAAGTGTATTGCAATGGAATTACATTTGTTTTTTTCTGTATAAAGTGGGGAATATTCCATCTTTTAAGATAGTTACCTTACTTACAAATAAAAATTCTCTGCTAAAATTTGCAGCTTACTCTATATAGTAACCAAGATGTTATATAGCAGCCATGAAATAATAAGTGAGTGAGTTAAATGATAAGCCTGTGCCAAAAATTAAATTTTCTCAGCAAACTAGACCACATTTTAATGGCTCATAAGCCAAATAATAGCACCGGACTTAAACGTTTTATTTTAGAATTTTGGTTCTTTGGCATTATTAATGCGCGTTCATGCTTGTTCGCTGGATTTTTTTTCTTAACATTGTTCTTAGTACCCGCAAAAGGAATATTAGGGCTTCCGCGCTATGATGTGTTGCTAGCTTTCGCTGTTACATTCCAAGCTTTACTTGTTTGGTCAAAATTAGAGACGTGGGATGAACTTAAGGCTATTTGTGTTTTTCATTTAGTTGGTTTTATGATGGAATTATTTAAAACGTCAGCTTCTATTGCTTCGTGGCAATATCCAGATGAAGCCTATACTAAATTGTGGGGAGTGCCGTTATTTACGGGATTTATGTATGCAGCGGTCGGTAGTTACATTATACAATCTTGGCGCTTTTTTAAGGTTCGCATTGAGCACTATCCGCCATATTGGATGGCAACATTAGTTGCATTAGCAATTTATATTAATTTTTTTAGTCACCATTATTTAGATGATTATCGGTGGTACTTAGCAGCTTTTATTTTTGGTTTGTATGCACGTAGCATGGTGTTTTATACACCACTCGATAAAGAGCGTAGAATGCCACTATTATTAGCATTTATGCTGATAGGCTTCTTTATTTGGCTTGCGGAAAATTTCGGTACTTTCTTTGGTGTTTGGCAATACCCTAATCAGATAGGCGCTTGGTCGATGGTTCACGCAGGAAAATGGGGCGCATGGTCGTTACTTGTTATTGTCACATTCACCATTGTTGTACACCTGAAACATATCAAAGCGAATGTGACGATAGCGCGTTAAAGGCCTTAGGTGACAAAAATAAAGATGAGTAGGGATTAAATATCTTGTCGCCATGCATCAATGGAAAGGGGTTCTCCGAAGTGGCTTTCGATAAGTTTGCGGGTCACATCGTGCAAAGGAGCCGCTAAAACTTCCGCAGTATTACCACGCTCGACCACTTCACCTTTGTCCATGACTAGCATTTTATCACTAATATGCTTCATCATGCCTAGATGCTGTGTTACATAAATAAAAGCAATATCCTGTTTAGCTTGTAAATCTAACATTAAATTAATGATTTGTGAGCGCATTGACATATCTAATGAAGCGAGTGCTTCATCCGCAATGATTATCTCAGGTTGCAAAATAAGTGCGCGGGCAAGGGCTACACGCTGTTTTTGTCCAGAAGCTAACATATGTGGATAATATTCAGCGTGATCGGGTAGTAATCCAACTTGACGCAGTGTCTGTATGATACGCCTTTCTCGCTCAATGCCAGTTAAATCAGTATTGAGCTTTAAGGGGAGTTCTAACGTCTGACCAATGCGCTGACGTGGATTAAGAGATGTGCTCGGATCTTGAAATATCATGCGAATTCGTTGGCTACGATAGCCATAATCACCAAAACTTAAGCGATGTCCTTGGATTGATATTTCACCGCTGGTGGGCTCTGTTACACCAGATAGCATACGAGCTAATGTTGATTTTCCTGAGCCATTAGCACCAATAATAGCTAGCGTTTGACCTGCCTGTAGATTAAAACTTAATGGTTTAACAGCTTGTAGTGAATGACGATGAAATAATCCTTCTCGGAAACGGAAGGTTTTTGTCAAATTACGTACTTCAAGTAAGGTTTCCATCATGACGGCTCCTCTGTATTAAGTGGATAGTGGCATGCGACAAGATGGTTTTTAATATTACGCAGCGGTGGCGCAACAATACAAGTTCGCTGTGCGTAAGGACAGCGAGGGCCAAGGCGGCAACCAATAGGCAAATGCTCAAGGGATGGGATGGCGCCAGGTAACGTATTTAATCTCCCTTTATGAGGGATAGGGCTTTCAAAATCAGGGATAGAACGGATCAGGGCTTGTGTATAAGGATGGCGAGGGCGTTGAAGAATATCTTCAGGCGTTGCGCTTTCAACAGTTTGACCACAATAAAGCACATTGATGCGGTCAACAATTTTTGACATCATTTGCATATCATGACTGATAAGTAAGATAGTCATATTATTATTCTGATTCAGTTTATCTAATAAACGAAAAATTTGAGCTTGCGTAGTGGATTCCATGGCATTAGTGGGCTCATCAGCAATCAATAATCGTGGTTGATTAGCGATGGCAATAGCTATCATGACTTTTTGGCACTCGCCATCAGTAAGCTCATAGGGGTAACTCCGCATGATATCTTTATGATCTTTGATACCGACCCGATGTAACAGCTCAATAGCACGGCGTTTACGCCAATTAAATCGCTGCCACCACCGGCCTTTATATGTCCAACCTGGAATTGATTGAATTAATTGTTTTCCAATATCGGCAGCAGGATCGAGACAAGACTGCGGTTCTTGAAAGATCATGGAGATGTTGTGTCCAATCAACTTACGTCGCTTACGTGGACTCAGTTTTAATAAGTCTATATCTTGAAAACGGAAGCGATCTGCCGTTACGCGAATATTGTCTTTTGTTACATCGCAAATTGCTTTAGCGATAAGGCTTTTGCCCGAACCTGATTCGCCGACAAGACCACGGACTTCACCTTCGGATAAAGTCATCGATACACGGTCAACCGCTTTAACCGGCCCATTGGCTGTCATAAACTCAATAGTTAAATTACGAATATCTAGAAGTGGCATTATTCAACCCCTGCATTGATTGCACGATGTAAACCATCGCCAAGTAGGTTGACGAATAAAACACTTATCATAATGGCGACACCAGGTAAAATAACGGTCCAAGGTGCGACATAAATTAATTCTAGTGTGTCGCCTAGCATCGCTCCCCATTCAGAAGAAGGAAGCTGCGCACCTAAGTCTAGAAAGCCTAAAGCAGCAATATCTAGTATTGCAATTGACAGTGCGCGAGTTAGTTCGGTGACTAAAATGGGGGTGATATTAGGGAGTACGGTATACCACAAAATAAAGATATTTGACGCACCATCAAGGCGTGCAGCCACAATATATTCTTTATCGAGTTCATCATGTACTGCCACATAAATCGTTCTAACCATACGCGGGATTAATGCTAAACAAATAGCGAGCATGGCATTTTCTAAGCTTGCCCCCATAAATGCAACAACAATAATAGCAAGTAGCAGTGAGGGGATTGAAAGTAATGTATCAAGGACATGATTAAATATCGCGGATTTAAGTCCGCGAGTCATTCCGGCTAGACAACCGAGAACCAAGCCAATAATGGTTGCGATAAAAGTGACTAGTAGCGCAGAGCCAAAAGTTGATTTTGTTCCAATAAGTAAACGGCTTAAAATATCACGGCCGAGATCATCAGTCCCAAAGAAGAATGCGACATCACCATAGTGCGACCATGACGGTGGTGTGAGCTGATACCCTAAAAATTGTTGGTCAAGGGCGTAAGGTGCGAGGTAAACACCTACAAAGCATAATATTAATAAAAGTAATACACCAAAGAAACCGACCATTGAAAGGATATCGGATGAAAAAATATTCCAGACCACCCGAGTTGGGGATGGCATTTTTTGTTCACGATAATAATTATCTGAGGACATACCAATCCTTATGTTTCAAGGGGTCCATCATCGCACCTAAAATATCGGAAAGAACATTGACTGCAATGACTAACGCACCAATTAACATTACACCCGCAGAAATTGCAGAGTAATCTTCTTGGCGTACCGCAGTAACAAGCCAACGGCCAAGCCCAGGCCAGTTAAAGACTAATTCAGTAACCATCGTCAATGTTAGCATAGTCGAAAATTGTAAACCTAACTTAGGAATAATTGGTGGGATGGCATTATGGAAAATATGACGACGTATTATTTTCATTCGTGATAAGCCCCGTGTCGCGGCAGCTTTAATATAGTTAGCGCTGGCGGTTTCTTCGGTGCTGTTTCTGACTAATCGGATAACTTCCGTTGTTGGTGCTAATGCGAGAGTTAAAACGGGTAATATCATGTGTTCTAATACGTTAATAATCATCTCGTTACGATACGGTGAGTCTGAAATCCATGCGTCAATCAAGGCAAAGCCAGTCACGGATTTTAAGTTATATAGTAAATCAATTCTTCCTGATACGGGTAGCCAGCCAAGGTGCAATGAGAAAAATAACGTTAATATTAAAGCCAGAACAAATACGGGTATTGAAAAACCTAATAAAGCGAAGGTACTAATCGCTATATCAATCGGCTTATTACGCCAAAACGCAGCTATCATACCCAGTGGAATACCGACAGCTAAGGCGAAAATAAAAGCTAATATACACAGCTCCATTGTAGCAGGGAATGTGTCTTTTAATTGTTCAGATATTGGTTCACCATTAATACTCGATACGCCAAAATCAAAATGCAATAATCCATCAAAATAGAATAAATAAGCATCAAATAGCGATGCACCACTTAAAGGCGCATTTGGTGTGAAGTAGCTTAAACTAAAACTAACTAATGATAAAAAAAACATAGTGACAAGTAATAATAACAGACGCCGAAGAGAGTAAATAATCATGGCTGCGGCTCCTGTTTTTTGCGTTTTGGTGTGCTGATTTTTTCCATCTCACGATAAACACCCGCGAAAGAGGCATTTCCAAACGCACTGATCACAAGTCCTTTCATATCGTATCGATAAGCCTGCAAACGTAATGAGTAAGCTAAAGGTAAGATAGGTAATTCTTCACCAAGAATCTTTTGCGCTTGGTGATAATAGTCAATACGATCAGCAAGCTGTTGCGTTAGTAGGGCATTGTGCAGTACTGAATCAAAGTTTGGATCGCACCAATGACTCAAATTTGTTTGAGAACCAATCGCGGCACAGCTTAATAATGGGCGGAAAAAACTATCAGGGTCATTACTGTCCGTCGTCCAACCCGCAAGCGTCATATCGTGGGATCTATCCATTAATTGGTTTTCTTGGAAGCGCCCTTCAACTGAACGGATATTCATCACAATACCCACTTGTGCCAAATCAGCCTGAATAAGTTCGGCCATTTTCAATGGGCTAGGGTTGTATGATTGAGATGCAATCGGAACCCACAAGTCGAGTTTTAAATTCTCTAACCCCATGTCTTTGAGCATTTGTTTGGACAGCTCAGGATTATAGTCAGTAATTTTTGCTTGATTATCATAAGCCCAAGATGCGCGTGGTAGTATCGATGCCGCAGTTTCAGCAGTCCCATAATAGATAGATTGCATTAATCGCTCATTATTGATTGCATAAGCAATAGCTTGGCGAACCTTCAGCTGATCAAGCGGAGGTTTACTGGTATTGAAGGCGAGGTAAGCGATATTCATTCCTGAGCGCATTGAAATACGTAATCGAGGGTCATCACGCAATACTTTTAATTGGCTAGCGGCAGGATAAGCTAAGACATCACATTCACCGGTGAGTAATTTAGAGATTCGACCGGTACCGCCGGCACCCATATCGATGACGACCTCTTCCATTCGAGGTTCGCCTTTCCAATACTGACTATTTTTAAGCAAACGAACAAATTGACCTGCTTGATAATCATCCAAGTAAAATGGCCCGGTACCCACTGGACGCCAATCAATCATTTCTTGGCGATTAAGTCCTGATAGGTAATCAGCATATTCCGCAGAAAGAATAGGTGCATAGTGAGTTGCTAAATGCCATAAAAATGAGGCATCAGGTGAGTTTAAGCGAAATTCCACCGTGAAATTATTAATTTTACGAATACTTTGTACGCTATCTGCAAATTGCAGACTATCAAAATAGGGATAACGCCCCCCATTGATAAAATGGTAAGGATTATTAACTTCAAACATACGTGCAAAACTGAACACAACATCATCCGCATTCATATTGCGTGTTGGCGTAAACCAAGGCGTAGTTTGGAATTTAATGTCTTTTCTGAGATATACGCGATAGGTTGCGCCGTTATCAAGCACTTCCCAACGAGAAGCAAGCTCTGGCGTTAAACGATAAGTAAAAGGGTCAACATCAAGTAAGCGGTCATAAATTTGTGCAGCTAATGGATCGATAATTAATCCGCTGCTGACAAGTTGCGGATTGAAGGTCGTCACGACGCCATTTACACAGTAAATAAAGCCTTTTTGGCGAATGTCTGCCGGGACATCATTGGCAATAGTGTCCTTGTAGCTTATATCCGTATTGAGGGCATAAGCCGAGAGAGAAACTGTAAATAAAAACCAAAGAGTTAATAGGCGCATAACACTGATATTGTTAACCGGAATTGCTCTATTGTAGCGTAAAAATGCAGTGACAGGGTATAAGCAAAATTCATGCTTAATTATTATACTAATTTACTGAGGATAAATATCATAACGTTATGATTTTAAATGAAATTATTTAATTTTTAATAAATTTTGTCTTATAACAAGAAGATAGCATTAAAATATTTTGCAAACAGCACTGATAACGATTATCATTCGTTTTGTCTCTTAAGTGAAAGCTTTTGAAGACGGGGCATGATATCGCTCACATTGCTTACAGTGTTTTATTTATAGCCAGCATGGGTGCTGGCTTTTTTTTATCTTATTTTCAGTGGCATCTAAGCTTAATGTTTATTAATAATTATAATTAGCCAAGCCTAAAATTTTAATCAGCTATTCTGTTTTATTAATTATATCAATTCATTATAACTTAATTTGATGTTTCTTAATCAACCCTCTTAATTGATCGTAACTTAAGGACAGCAATTGAGCGGCCTTGCGTTGATTAAAATGACTTTGTGATAATGCATTTTGAATGAGTTGTTTTTCTGAATCTTGTTGCCATTGGCGTAGATCGCAAGGGAGTGAAGGATAAATAGTGTTAGTTATTTGATTTAAATCTAACGTCTCGGTGAGTGGTGCCAGTTTTTCACCAAATGGGTCAAAAATAATGGTATCGACAAGCGTATCAGCATTGTTATGGCGGTAAACTGAGCGCTCTACCACGTTTTTTAATTCCCTCACATTGCCGGGCCATTGGTATTGTTCGAGAGCTTGTTTAGCTTGGTATGAAAATCCACTAAAATGAGAGCGTTTTAGTTCCCCGCACATCAAAATAGCGAAATGTTCAGCCAATAAAAGAATATCTGGTAGTCGCTCTCGGAGTGGGGGAATACGGATAACTTCAAACGCTAATCTATCGAGTAGATCTGCACGAAAATGACCTTGCTTTGCGAGTTCTGGTAAATTGGCATTAGTTGCACAAATCAGTCTCACATCTACGCGTAATGATTGGCTACCGCCAACACGTTCTAATTCACCATATTCTATTACGCGCAATAATTTTTCTTGAACAGACATTGGAGCCGTCGCGAGCTCATCAAGAAATAAAGTTCCTTTATCTGCACGCTCAAAGCGACCCTGATGGCGTTTTTGTGCGCCAGTAAATGAACCCGCCTCATGACCAAATAATTCGGAATCCAGTAAGTTCTCATTGAGTCCGCTGCAATTAAGAGAGATAAAAGCTTCTTGCCAGCGTGGGGATAGATAATGAAGCCTATCTGCAATTAACTCTTTACCTGTACCTCGTTCGCCAATGACTAAAATGGGTTTATTTAGTTGTGCAAGCTCTGAAGTTCGCTCAAGGACATCAAGGAAGTTACTTGAAATACCAAGAATGGTATCGTTAGTGTTTTTCATGGTTTATTTCGCCAATTATTGGTATTTTTCACCTTGGTGTAAACTATAGTTCAGATTAAGTATAATCGGAAATTATATTTTTTTATATTTACAATCAAGATGTTGCTTTATTTTTTCAAAAGTTGGCACAGTGATTGCTATATAATTATTGTTAATCGTTAGAATGTAATTTATGGAGCATCGGGTATTGGTTGGAAACCAAAATCAGGTTGAGGCTCTACAGAATGATAAAATCCATCAAGAGGACATAAATAATGGGAATTTTTTCACGTTTTGCCGACATCATTAATGCAAATATCGCATCACTGCTAGATAAAGCAGAAGATCCGCAAAAAATGATCCGCCTGATGATTCAGGAAATGGAAGATATGCTAGTTGAAATACGTTCTACATCTGCACGTACTTTAGCAGAGAAAAAAGGTTTAGAACGCCGCATTGAAATGGGCGAAAAGCAAGTTGCTCAATGGCAAGAAAAAGCGGAGTTAGCTTTAGTTAAAGATAAAGAAGATTTAGCGCGTGCGGCTTTGATTGAAAAACAAAAAGTCAGCGCAATGGTTGATACGCTTAAACATGAGCTGATTATTGTTGATGAAACATTAACGCGCTTAAAAGGCGAGATATCTGAGTTAGAAAGTAAATTGCAAGAGACTCGAGCTAAACAACAGTCGATGACTGTACGTTTTGAAGCGGCGCAATCAAGCCGTAATGTTCGCCGTCAGTTAGATAGTGGTAAGCTAGATGAAGCAATGGCACGTTTCGAGCAGTTTGAGCGTCGCATTGACCATATGGAAGGGGAAGCACAAAGTTTTGGTATTGGTAAACAAAAATCACTGGATCAACAATTTGCAGAATTAAAAGCGGATGATGAAATTAGCGCGCAGTTAGCTGCACTTAAAGCTAAAATAAATAAAGACCAGTAATAATATCTTAACTTTGATTCACAAGGCGCAGTGTAAACATTGCGCCAGTGCAATGGATTAACTAACCATAAGTATAAGGAAATGTGATGGGCTATTTTTTTCTGTCTCTCGTATTAATCATATTTGTCATATTTATTCTGCCTATTTGGCTGTGGCTGCATTACAGCAAAAGAAATAGTGGGCAGGGGAGCCAGCTTACCGATCATGAAGTACAACGTTTGATGCAATTAGCTGAGCAGTCATCTCGTATGCAGCAACGTATCAAAACATTAGAAGATATTTTAGATGCGGAACATCCTAACTGGAGGCAAAGATAATGACTAATTTGCGCAACCGCAAACTGTATCGCTTAACAGATAGACGCGTTTTTGGCGGTGTTTGTTCAGGTATCGCAGAATATTTAGATGTACCAGTTGCTTTAGTTCGAGCGTTAGCGGTGTTAGCGCTTTTTATGAGTTTTGGCCTTACATTAATCGTGTACATCATTATGTGTTTTGTTGTGGAGACAGCCCCGAGCGGTTATCGCGCTGAACAAGATATTGGGCCAGAAGTGAGTAGTTTACTAAATCAAATAGATTCACAACTAAAATCAGGGGAAATGAAACTTCGACAAATCGAACGTTATGTCACCTCTGATACTTATACGGTAAATAGTAAATTCCGTAATCTGTAAAAATAGTATCACCATCACATTTATGGGAATAGGGTTTTATACCGTATTCCCTATGTTTTTATTGTCCAATTGGGACTGTGAATAATGCCAATAAATGCAAACAACAAGCTCAAGCAACATACGAAAAAAATAGTTATTAGCAAGAGTCTAAAATGGGTATTAACACTATTGATTACTTATGGACCAGGCGGGATTTTTGGAAAAATTTTAAAGATTATTGGTAGTAAATGGTTGTTAAATCGGCTGACTAAGCGAATGATAAGATAAAAGATATATTGCTAATTATTTTGTTTATAAAAGCCAATATTGAAAAATATTTGTAGCTACAAAATAAATTAATCTAATTTAAGTAATAGAAATAGTTCAGTAAGTCGCTATATTTAATGATAAAAGTATTGAAAAATGGGACGATCATGAAACGACTACAGAATGAATTGACTGATTTGGTGAATCGCGGTGTGGATCGCCATGTAAGACTTGCAGTAACAGGACTTAGTCGTAGCGGAAAAACGGCATTTATCACATCCCTTGTTAACCAACTGCTTAATGTAAACACAGGCGCTCGTTTGCCATTATTTTCAGCGGCAAGAGATAAACGAATATTAGGTGTAAAACGTATTCCTCATCGTGATTTATCGGTGCCTCGATTTGCTTATGATGAAGGTATTGCTTCACTTTATGGCACGCCGCCTCAATGGCCGACACCGACGCGTGGCGTTAGTGAAATTAGATTGAAGTTACATTACCGTTCAGATGATTCTTTTATTCGTCACTTTGTTGATAATTCAGCTTTATACGTAGAAATTGTGGATTATCCGGGCGAGTGGTTATTAGATTTACCGATGCTTGATTTAAGTTATTTGGCTTGGTCGAGTCAAATGAACGTTTTATTGAAGGGGAAAAGGGCACATTTAGCCAATGAGTGGCTACAGTTATGTAAAAAATGTGATCCATTAGCACCTGTAGATGAAAGCCTTTTAGCTGATACATCAAATGCATATACTGAATATTTGCAAGAGTGTAAATTACAAGGGCAACATTTTATTCAACCCGGTCGATTTGTTTTACCAGGTGAGCTCGCGGGTGCGCCAGCATTACAGTTTTTTCCTTGGCCAGATATCGAAAAGTACGGTGAAAAAAAACTGGCTCAGGCGGGTAAAAATACCAATATTGGTGCGCTACAACGTCGTTATCAATATTATTGTGAACATGTGGTTAAAGGTTTTTATAAAGATCATTTTCAACGTTTCGACCGTCAAATTGTTTTAGTAGATTGCTTACAGCCTTTAAATAGTGGCCCAGATGCGTTTAATGACATGAGAATGGCATTGACTCAGCTCATGCGTAGTTTTCATTACGGTAAACGAACTTTACTAAGACGTATGTTTTCGCCTTGTATTGATAAACTCTTGTTTGCCGCAAGCAAGTCAGACCATGTGACTTCGGATCAACATGCAAATTTAGTTTCTTTATTGCAACAGCTAGTCCAAGAAGCTTGGCAAAATGCCGCATTTGAAGGGATTAGTATGGATTGCGTAGGGTTGGCGTCAATACAAGCAACAGAAAGTGGTATTGTTGATTATAAAGGTGAAAAACTGCCGGCGCTAAAAGGTGAACGTTTAATTGATGGACAACCGATCACATTTTACCCAGGAGAAGTGCCTAAACGTTTACCCAATGCACATTTTTGGCAGCAGCAAGGTTTTCAGTTTGAAAACTTTAGGCCTCGTCGAATTTCACTTGATCAGCCATTACCACACATTCGTATGGATAGTGCCCTTGAGTTTTTATTGGGAGATAAATTGAAATGAGTGAGCCACTAAAACAGCGAATTGATTTTGCAGACCTTGATGAGGCAAAACAGCAAGATATACTCAAAAAAGCACAAATTTTTGATGAACAAACACTCGAAAAATTTATTCCGGTGGATATTGAGGCTGAACAAGATAATCAAGACGGCGAAGTTGAAAGCTTAATTAATGATGCATTAAAGCCTAAACGTAGCTTTTGGCGTAAATTAGTCACCACAGCAGCTGCAATTTTTGGGGTTAGCGTTGTTGCTCAATTAGGTATTTGGATCCATCAATCGTGGATAACGCAAGATTGGACTGCATTAGGTACCGCGGCTGCGGGTGGATTAATTATTGTGGCTGGCGTTGGTTCGATTGTAGGCGAGTGGCGACGATTATATCGATTAAGAGAACGAGCACAAGAGCGTGATTTTGCGCGTGAATTGCTTCATAGCCATGGCATGGGTCAAGGTAAAGCTTTTTGTGAAAAATTGGCTAAACAATCAGCACTTTCTGCGGAGCATCCCGCTATTCAACGTTGGCATACAACGGTACTTGATACCCATAATGACCGTGAAGTAGTTGAGTTATATAGTAAATTAGTTCAGCCTGTTCTTGATGAACATGCACGAAAAGAAATTAGTCGTTCAGCCGCTGAATCGGCACTAATGATTGCGGTTAGCCCATTAGCGATGGTTGATATGGCATTTATTGCTTGGCGTAATATTCGTTTAATTAATCGTATTGCCGCGATATATGGCATTGAATTAGGCTATTATAGCCGCATTCGATTATTTCGTATGGTCTTGATTAACATTGCTTTTGCAGGTGCTTCAGAGCTTATTCGCGAAGTGGGAATGGATTGGCTGTCTCAAGATATTACTGCGCGTTTATCAACTCGTGCAGCCCAAGGTATTGGTGCGGGTCTGCTAACAGCGCGCTTGGGTATTAAGGCGATGGAGCTTTGTCGTCCACTGCCGTGGATTGAAGATAAACCTCGATTAGCCGATTTTCGTCGCCAACTAATTGGACAGTTAAAAAATGCCATTCCAAGTAAAAAAGAAAAATCATAAGATGTAAAAGAGATTGGCAGGGTGAGTTGACAGTTTTTCTCATCCTGCTCTATTTCGTATAGATCCTGAATCTTATTTCAGCTCTAACTCGTGAAATCATCACAAGTTATCAGTTTAAGCATCTCGTTAGCTCCCGTAATACAAACTGTCAACAATATGTGACACAACTACTGTATTCCAACTCTATTTGGCGCTAAAATGCCTCCAATCAATATTCTTTCTTGAAAGGTTTATGCCCATGCGCCTCGAAGTTACTTGCCAAGACCGTATCGGTCTAACCCGTGAATTATTGGATCTTTTAGTGCTACAAAATATCGACCTAAAAGGCATCGAAATATCCGTCGAGCGCAAGATATACCTTAATTTTACCCCCGTTGACTTTGAAGTTTTTAGTACGTTAATGGCTGAAATCCGTCGGATCAATGGTGTAATTGATGTCCGACGTATTTTTTTCATGCCATCAGAGCGGGAACATAAAGCAGTATGGGCGTTACTTAATTCATTTCCAGAACCTGTTTTGTCTATTGATAATAAATTAAGCATTGAACTGGTTAATCCAATGACACTGCAATTATTTGGTTATGATGAAGCTAAAATAAGACAAAAAACATTTTCACAGCTGGTCACTAGCCATGGGTTACTGCGTTGGTTTGAACGTGAATCACCAGAACCATATACGGAAAAAATAGTGATAAAAGGTTTCGATTACTTAATGCAAGTTACACCGATTATTTTGGCTGATGAAAATGGTAAATCGCATTGTACTGGCGCTGTTCTATTATTGAAGTCAGCAGCTATTTTAGAAAAGCAGCGTAAACAAGTTGTTGAGGCTGATAATAATGGTTTTGAACAAATAGTGGCTGTTAGCCCCGTGATGGCTCAGGTTGTTGAACGAGCAAAGCGCGTGGCCTTGTTAGATGAGCCTTTATTGTTAGTCGGAGAAACAGGGACAGGTAAAGATATATTAGCTAAAGCATGCCATTTACATAGCTCACGCGGCAATGCGCCGTTCCTTGGCCTTAACTGCGCCTCAATGCCTGATGATGTCGTTGAGAGCGAGTTATTTGGTTATGCAGCCGGAGCATACCCGAATGCTGTTGAGGGAAAAAAAGGTTTTTTTGAGCAAGCAAATGGTGGAACCGTTTTACTTGATGAAATTGCTGAAATGTCATCCCAAATGCAAATAAAATTACTGCGTTTTCTTAATGATGGTACTTTTAGACGGGTAGGGGAAGAGCGTGAAGTTAAAGTTAATGTGCGGGTTATTTGTGCAACACAAAAAAACTTACCAGAGTTAGTTGCTGAGAAAAAATTTAGGGAAGATCTTTATTATCGCCTTAATGTATTAACATTAACAATTCCACCGTTACGCTCACGCAAAGAAGATATTCTTCCACTGACAAAAGTCTTTGTTTCAAGCTTTTCTAAAGAGTTAAATATATCAGAACCTAAACTTGCTTCATCACTCCTTGAATCTCTAAATCGTTACTATTGGCCCGGTAATGTTAGGCAATTACGTAATGTACTTTATCAAGGATTAAGTCAGTTAGAGGGAAATTTATTTGAGGCTGATGATATTCAATTACCGGATGTTGGTAATGTACCGAATGTTGCTCTTGACTCATTAAATGGTTCTTTAGATGAAATAACTAAGCGATATGAAGCTTCTGTTTTATCACGTTTATATCGAGATTATCCAAGTACTCGTAAACTTGCTAAGCGCCTTGATATATCCCATACCGCTATAGCAAATAAATTAAGAGAATATGGATTAAGTGCAAAAAAAGAGCAAGAGTAAATAAAATGAGAAAAAAAATTCAATTTGGCATTACTATTTTAGCTTTCAGTTTTAGTTTTTATTCTATGGCACAAAATAGTCAGCCCTCTCATTAGCTGGATAAAGTGTGTAAGAGCCAAAAACAAGAAATGGCGGATGTTTATGAAAATGGCGCACTGACAGAATGTTATTTTAAAAATGCATCACTGCTTCAAGCTTATGAAAAATACAGAAGTTTGCTAGGACAAGACGACCAATCTTTTCTTAGTAGTAAGCTAGTTTTAAATAAAAATTTAGAAACCAAATGCAGCAATGATAATTGCATCTCAGTTAATTATAATTGGGATGGCATTGAGAAATTAAATATAGAACAAGTATTTGCTGGTGGTGAAACACATCTAGAATTTAATCAAGATAAAAAAGGTACACGTCTAGAGATCAGATATTTCCCTGATTAATTTTGATATCGTTTAAATATATTTAATTTATTCAACAAGGCTATAGGTACTATGAAATATGAGAATGCCACTTAGCCTTTCTATCCTCTTTACGTATTAATTTCTTGTAGATAACCGACAAAACCCTAATAAGATTGTTGCTAATAGCCTATTTTTTCTGCTATAGCTATATAAGAAGAGGGAGAATGTATTTAATTGTCATTTAATAAAAAGCACGCAGATCATGAATGGTATATATTTCAATAAATTAAAATCAATATCGTAAAGTTGGCGATGAGCCCACAAGGAGTTGCAATGGATCAATTCACTATTAATTTTATTGTAAACCTGAAATTACGTGAATACATGAATCAGCGTCATTATAAAAGTGATATGTTTGAATCTGCGGCATCTGCTGCTGAACTTTATTTAATGAATAAAGCGGCTGTAAAATATTTAACTAAAAAAAATCGGTTTACTTGGGAAGCATTGGTTAAAAATGGCCGAAAACCAAGAGATTTAATCATTGATATATTGACTTCTTGTTGCCCTGTAACACAGGATCAAGCATTAAAAATATTAGGTACACTCTCTCATTCACTTATTAGTATGATGAGTGAAAATAAACTGTTTGCTAATGTAGTTAATGCAAAAAATCATCATCCATTATACTGGGCCCATATAGATTGATAATAAAAAAGTAGCAGACAATTATTGAACTGCTACTTTGTTTTATTTTAAATGTGAATGACTTTAAATATCGTCATACACTAAGTATTGTATTATTTCACACTATTGAGAGCTGCGTCATAATCAGGCTCTTCAGTAATTTCTGGAACTAGTTGGCTATAAATCACTTTGTTGTTTTCATCAAGTACTACAACAGAGCGAGCGGTTAAACCTTTCAATGGGCCACTTGAAATTGCGACACCGTAATCATCTGCAAACGATGGGCTGCGGAATGTAGATAAAGTGACTACGTTATCAAGACCTTCAGCGCCACAAAAACGTGCTTGAGCAAATGGTAAATCAGCAGAAATACATAGTACAACCGTATTGGTTAATTCACTTGCCAATTGATTGAATTTACGAACTGATGCAGCGCACACACCTGTATCGACACTTGGGAAAATATTTAAAATCTTACGTTTCCCTTGAAAGCTTTCAAGTGTTGCTTCAGAGAGATCTTTAGCGACTAAAGTAAATGATTTAGCTTGTGCGCTAGGCTGTAAAAAAACACCATTAACTGTAATGTCATTTCCTTTTAACTTAACTGTTTGTGACATGAATTTTTCTCCCGTTCTAAGTTGAGTAATTAACAACTTAACCCTTTGATTGAATAAAACCTTTGCGATTATAGGGATTTATCCAGATTAAGTAGTATTACTGCGTAGTTTACATTTATGATTGACCAAACTGAGTGCTTTTAATACGATTCTTACACTTAAAAATAATTCACATAGAGCGTTGTCACCTGACCCCTAATAAATCAGCAACTCAAGATGCTTAGGAAGAACAACGCTTACATCAATAATTTATATAACGTAAATCATGACAATGTGAATAGCTAATACATATTAACTATTACACCATTAGGTATTGTCTGGAGCCACAGTACCTAAGGATAATTAGTGTTTATGCTTATGTTGCTATTGTGTCGCACTCTAAGAGCTAGTGTAACAAAATGAGTCTTCCTATGTATTAGTTTCTTTGCATTCAATTCACTTAATCGAATAAGTACGTCAAAAAATGAGGATATGGATACAAGAGGTTATTATTTTTATCACATGTAATACATTGAATTCTATTTATTTAATTTTTTATTTATGTTTGTTTATGTGAGCCAAAAATTAGGCGGCGTATATGGATTTTTAATAAACGAAAGCATATGATGCTAAAGAGATAAATTATAGTTTGATCGCGAGGCTGGGTATTTGGTCAAATTTTGTCGCTAGATAATTATAATTTTATTATTTCTTACTTAGCTGATTTTCTTCATGTTTATGTGTCGAATATTTAGCTGACTCTTGACAACAAAAACAATATAGAAAAATAAAATGCATAAACACACTTTTACCTCATTAGCTGTATTATTGGCATCAATTATTGGTACTACACCTGCGATTGGCGCTATTGTCCCCGAAGGCACCCGATTGGCAGTTGTTCAGCAAGTCACTCGTCATATCAAAGATGAACCAGCGTCATTAGACCCTATTAAGTCAGTAGGCTTAACAGAAGCACAGGTGATGCGTGATTTATTTGAAGGTTTAGTTAATCAGGATAATCAAGGTAAACCGATTCCTGGTGCAGCATTGAGCTGGACTACAAC
Organism: Providencia sp.; assembly: GCF_052096715.1. NCBI lineage: Bacteria > Pseudomonadati > Pseudomonadota > Gammaproteobacteria > Enterobacterales > Morganellaceae > Providencia > Providencia sp. The sequence goes on along the minus strand of NZ_JBQDNB010000025.1, from coordinate 5,572 downwards.
AGATAATAAGGTATGGATCTTCAAATTACGCCCTGATGCCCGTTGGTCTAATGGTGAATTAGTTACAGCAGATGACTTTGTATATAGTTGGCGTCGGCTTGTTACACCAACGAACACGTCACCGTTTGCATGGTTTGCCGCACTTGCAGGTATCAATAATGCACAAGAAATTATTGATGGTAAGACACCTGCAGAAAATCTAGGTGTAGAAGCTATTGATAAATACACATTAAAAATTGTTTTAAATAAACCTGTGCCATATTTTCCTTCATTGACGGCAAACTTTAGTTTATTTCCAGTTCACCGTGAAACCATTGAGAAGTTTGGCGCTGACTGGATTAAGGTCGGTAATTTAGTTGGTAATGGCGCATTTGAACTTTCCGATCGTGTTGTAAACGAAAAAATTGTTTTAACGCCCAATCGTCAATATTGGGATCATAAGAATACAGTTATTACTAAGGTGATATTTGTTCCTATTAATCAAGAATCTCAAGCGACTAACCGTTATTTAGCTGGTGACTTAGATATTACGGAATCATTTCCGAAACAACGATATAAAAAATTATTGAAAGATATTCCTAACGAAGTGTTTACGCCGGATCAGTTAGGTACATATTATTATGCCTTTAATACTCAGCGTGCGCCGACTAATGATGTACGGGTACGTAAAGCATTGTCGATGACGATTGATCGTCAGTTAATTGCGGCTAAAGTTTTGGGTACGGGTGAAAAACCCGCTTATTATTTTACACCAGATGTAACTGATGGATTTAAACCTCAGCTAAAAGGCTCTCAGTTTTCACAGAAAGAATCAGATCAGCAAGCCAAAGCGTTATTAAAAGCGGCAGGCTATAGTGAACAGAATCCTTTAGAATTAACATTATTGTATAATAGTTCGGAGAACCATCAAAAAATTGCTATTGCAGTCGCATCTATGTGGAAAAAAAAGCTTGGTGTTCAGGTTAAACTCGTTAATCAAGAATGGAAAACGTATATAGATAGCCGCAATACGGGAAATTTTGATGTGATTCGTGCATCGTGGATTGGCGATTTTAATGAGCCTTCTACATTTCTATCATTATTGACATCTAAACATACTGGCAATATTCCTAAGTATAATAGCCAGCAATATGACCAAGTGATTTCTTCCGCAAATATTGAAACGAATGAAGGTCTACGTAATAGCTACTATAATCAAGCCGAATCTATTATTGCAAAAGATGCACCTATTGCACCTATTTACCAATATACAAATGCACGCTTAATTAAGCCATGGCTGAAAGGGTATCCGATTGGGAATCCAGAGGATGTTGCTTATAGTCATAGTTTTTATATTATTCAACATTAATGGTGCTACTCAGTCCATATTTGTATGGGCTGATTTTTATAATAAAGAATAAAAAGAAAGTAATATTTTGATAAATAAGGATATAAGGATAAAAAAGCTCCTCCCACTGGAGAGAAGGAAGGAGAATCTAAAAGGAATAAACACTACAATATGAATGATAAGGAAATTATTCTGAGTTTTATTGTTCGTTTGTGTCAAAAAATGTGATTATTTTTAGCAAAAATGGCGATTTTAACGATTTTGCTGTGTATTTATTAACTCAACAGCCAGTTAACGCTTATTTTTAGCACAAAAAAAAGACATTGATAAAAAACCTTTTGTTGAAAATATTGCAATCTTTCTTTTATTCTATTATTAATAACTTATTGTTAATAAAAAGGGATATTTGCATGGCGTTGGTTTATGGTTCTTTATTTCAAAACTCAAATCCTGTACATGCATTTCAGTTAAATGGTGACGGTGGATTACTTCCCATTGATGTGAATGCGAGCGCAACGCAGCAATCTCCATTTTGGTTACACTACGATTATAAAAACCAAGATAGTTTTCAATGGATACAACAATCAGATTTATTTAACGAACAGGTTAAATCTGCGCTTTCAGGTCATTCAGGTCGCTGGCGTATTATCCGTGTTGGTGATGGTGTGTTACTTACATTACAAACACTGAATACGAATATGGGGCAACGCCCTGAGCAATTAGTCGCCTTTCGCGTTTTTATCAATAGTCGTTTAATTGTATCTAGTCGACATCGAAAAGTTAATTCCTTAGATAGTGTTATTGGCGATTTAAAAGAAGGTATTGGTGCTCAGAGTACGGGTGATTGGTTAGTGGAGGTCACTGATGCAATTACAGATGAAATTAGTGATTTTACTGATTCATTGCACGAACGTTTAATCGAGATGGAAGATTACATATTACGTGGCGAAATTCCGGAAAGAGGGGAATTAGCGCTGTTGAGAAAACAGATTATCGTTGTGCGCCGTTATATGGCACCTCAAAGAGATATGTTGTCGCGATTAACGGCTGAAAAACTATTATGGCTTGATGATGATGACCGACGTCGACTACAAGAAATTTCAGATAGATTAGGTCGCTGTATTGAAGATTTAGATGGTTTTATTGCTAGAACGGCGATTATGTCCGATGAAATCACGAATATGATGACAGAAATGATGAATCGACGAATTTATACGATGTCATTAATGGCGATGATCTTTCTACCGACTACTTTTTTGACTGGATTATTTGGCGTGAATTTAGGCGGTATTCCTGGTGGTGAATTTAGATTTGCTTTTAGTGCTTTTTGTATTTTATTAGCCTGTCTTATTGGTACTGTATTTTGGTGGCTAAGAAAAAGTCGTTGGCTCTAAAAAAGACGAGTTATTTTTGGTAAACGGAACTAGTTTGAGATAAATCAATAAAACTAATAGAGTTTTAGTGCATTATTAGTTCCGCAGGTGAATGCAACGTTGAGCGATGAACGTTGTGCTCCATAATTGTAGTTTTTCTCATATTGAGTTTTTATACAGAATAATTGACCACTGTAATGCCGACAAAATTATGTCGGCTTTTTTTTGCCTGAAATTTGAGAATAATTATCAGCAATTAAAAGTGGTATTGTTGACTCATAATAGCTTCTAGATAAGAAGCTATTAGTGAGACCTAGAGTAGTGCGAATGGCTAGAAAGCTATTTTATTTCAACTACATTGAGACGTTCAGCATTAAAATTAGGCTTATCATCCTCATCGATTACGGCTTGCACTGGAAATTCTTCACGATCAAACGCAAGGTCGCCACCATTGATAATGTCATCACCATGTGAAATATTTTTAAAATCAAACAATTCAGTATCGCATAAATGTGATGGAACGATATTTTGAGTCGCACGGAACATAGTTTCAATGCGTCCAGGGTGACTTTTGTCCCAATCTCTCAGCATTTCCTTAATAACTTGGCGCTGTAAGTTAGGTTGTGAACCACATAGGTTGCAAGGAATAATTGGAAATTCTTTTGCTTCAGCAAAGCGTTCAATATCTTTTTCGCGGCAATAAGCAAGAGGGCGAATAACAATATGTTTTCCATCATCACTCATTAATTTAGGTGGCATTCCTTTTAGTTTGCCACCATAAAACATATTTAAAAAAATTGTTTGTAATATATCATCGCGATGGTGGCCAAGTGCAATTTTTGTGGCGCCGAGCTCACTTGCTGTACGATATAGAATACCACGGCGTAGACGTGAACATAAAGAACAGGTGGTTTTACCTTCAGGTATGATTTCTTTTACGATACTGTAGGTGTTTTCTTCAACAATTTTATATTCGACACCTTGTGTATTGAGATATTCAGGCAAAATATGCTCAGGAAATCCCGGTTGTTTTTGATCTAAATTAACGACAATTAAAGAGAATGAAATTGGCGCACTTTTTTGCAAACTTTGTAGAATTGAAAGTAACGTATAGCTATCTTTTCCGCCGGATAGGCAAACCATGATGCGGTCACCCTCTTCAATCATGTTAAAGTCAGCAATAGCCTGACCTACATCACGGCGTATTCTTTTTTGTAATTTATTAAAGCTATATTGTTCTTTTTGAGTATTCATTTTCTATTGTTCGGTAATGTCGTCAGTTATTGTTTAAGTTTCTGAAAATAATGTATTTTTAGGTTTTAATTGTTATCGGTAGTTGTACAGTAGTTCTCTTTAGCTCTATAGAACGCTGTAATTGGAAGTAGCGCTGTAATCGAACAATTCACAGATGAAAAACTAAAAATTATTTTCGGTGAAAATACCTGAAAAGGGGACATATAATAGCAGAAGCAGAGGGGGTTACGATACTAGTAAGTAAAAAGAAACAGAGCAGTGCTTAGCAAATAAACTTGATCGGTGAATAGTACGAGCATCACCAATAAAAATAGACAAAAATGCATTTTTATAGAGAATGTAATAAGTTAATAAACCTTCAAAGGACTTTGTTTATCTTATTGAATTTACTCATAATATATTTTATTTTTTTATAGAAAAAGGAAAGATAATGCCAATAATAAACACAGTTGATATATTCTCCCTGACGCTTGTCAGTACCATTAAAATGGTAATCACTCCGTTGGAGTATGTCATCCAAAATGAGATAGTGGGAGATATATTTTTTATGTCATGGGTTTTGTTTATGTAATTCATATTTCAAAAAAAGGGAGGGATAGGTTGACGTCTCCAGCCCTTTATAAGTTAAATATTAATCGGTTAATTCATTGCAGAATAGCTGTAGCTGATTAATAAATCGCGCTACATGGAAGCCATCACACACTGCATGGTGAACTTGGATCGCTAGCGGTAATAAATATTTTTCATTGTCTAAAAAAAATTTTCCCATCGTAAAAATCGGGGCATAATTTTTTGTAATATCCGCGATATTTAGATTGAAGCTATCGAAAGTTAACCATGGTAGAGATGATACGTAGAAAATATTATCGATCTGTTTTGGTTGTGGTGACAAGCTTAGGTCGTCACTATAAAGTGATATTTGTTGATTATAATTCATCATAAAAATATCAATATCATCAGAGTATTCGCACCATAAAGATGAAAAGGTCTCTGTATCTTGATGAAAAATAGTAAAGTTTGGACTAACAATATCCCATAAAATTAGCTCAGTATCTTTTTTTGCTAGCCGAAATTCAGCGTATCTATTTACGGTTTTAGATAGTAGATAAATGATAGTAGGATAAAATCCATAACCTTTAGATTGTATGAATTTTTTTAAGTGAGTTATATCTATCTTTGTGGTTAAGCTAAATCCACAGTTTAGTTGGTCTTCAAATAATTGAAAATGTTCTTTGCGTTGCCAAGTTTCAATATTAAATTTAATGTATTGCATTGTTTAATCCCTTCTAATTAATAAAAAAATAAATTTATTAGAAGGGTGCTCTTTCTGCTTTAGAAAATACCATTAGGACTCCTTATCATTTTTTAAGTGAAAATTTAGTGTACGTAAGGTCTTGAATTTTGTCTAGTAAAATAGAGGATAATAGCATGAAAACATTGAGGTTAATGATAAGTACCATAATGGTAATATGAAAATAGTCGATTTTAAAAAACTGTTGAGGTATTAAATAATAAAAAATAAATTACGGTTATAAAAAATTCATTATCAATTTGATGTATTTTAAAAAATCAGCAATAAAAACTAATCTTAATTAAGATTAAGTTAACTAAAAATAAA
>NZ_JBQDNB010000024.1:59216-69223 GCF_052096715.1 Providencia sp. | reverse complement strand
TTGGCTGCGCTTGCTAACCCTAGTCACATACTTATGTATGCTCCTAGGGATTAGCGTCACTTGCCGCCTAGCCACAACTCGAACTATTTTGAGTAGGTTACTTATTCTATTTCAAGCTGTGGCGTTAATTTTGAAAGTAATAATCGCTTAGCAAGAAATAATACTGTATTTAAATGGGGTACAATTTTTACATTGCACCCCATTAGGAATATTTAGTGGGTAATTAAATGCGAAGGCATTAAATCAAGCCTGTATTGATTAGAATTTCCCACCAACCCAAGCCGATAGTCATATGCACTAACAAACTTAAGAAAGCGATGATCCCACCAATAATCCACCAAGAACGAATATCGTTATAACCTGCACCGAATACGATTGGAGCAGCAGCGCCTCCGTAATGGGTTAAGCTACCGCCATAGGCATTGGAGAATAATAAGCCTAGTGCTAACAGCATCGGAGGTGCACCTGCAACCATACCTACGGTAGCAAATACAGGTACCATTGCGGCGACATATGCACCGCCAGAGGCGAATAGGTAACGTATCGCGACACTGATAAACATAATGACAAAGAACGCCAGCATGGTTTGATCGCCAAAGGAAAGGTGTTGTCCCATGACATCAGCTAGCCATTTGAAAAAGCCTGCTTTAGTCAAAACACCGGACATTCCGATGATACCGCCATACCAAATCAGCGTATTCCAGCCACCTTTATTTTTTAATACGTCATCCCAAGTGACAACACCAAGAATTAGCGTTAATGCCATGACACCGATAGCCACGCTTGAGGCGCTAACGCCGACTTTATCTGCAAATATCCAGCCTGCTAGTGCAATAATAAAGATAAGAGCAAGCAGCTTTTCACGGATAGTCATTGGGCCTAAGTCACTAAGACCTTTTGCGGCAATTTCTTTGTTATTGACCTTCTTTAACTCAGGTGGATAGAGTTTATAAATAATCAATGGCGTTAAAATAAGCATGATTAAGCCAGGTACTGATGCAGCTAAAGCCCAGCCGCCCCAACTTAAGTGAATACCCATAATGTCCGTCATCATAGCCAATGCTAAAGCATTCGGTGCCATTGCTGTTAAAAACATATAGCTGGTGGTTTTAGTCACCATATAAACGTTAACTAACAAGTAATGACCTGCTTTACGGGGGCTTTTTTCAGGATCTGAGCCAAGCGCTACCGCCACACTATTAATGATAGGAAAAACAATCCCACCCGCACGAGCTGTATTTGACGGTGTTGCTGGCGCTATGATTAAGTCAAGTAAAGCTGTGACATATCCTAGTCCTAGAGTTGTTCCGCCTAATTTACCAATGAGGATATAGGAGAGTCTTTTACCAAGGCCTGTAATAACAAACGCAGCACTCAGTGTAAATGCAGCAAATACCAACCATGTGGTACCGGATGCATAACCACTTAATACTTCACCCGCTTTAACTTCTTTGGTACCGGTTACGCCAATAATAATGGCACTAGCAGCGATAGTTGCTAACAAAATAACTGGTTCTGAATAAGGTTTTAATACCAGCCCAACAATTGCGGCAAGGTAAAGACCAAATAACAGCCAAGCAATATGAGGCAATCCTGCTGGTGTCGGTATTAAGGCGATAATTATTGGAATTGCTATTAGGAGCAATAGTTTCCATATCTTATCTTTTTGCATAGGCCAATTTCCTTGATTTATATACCGGTCAACTTTTAAATACTAGGAAGTAGCTTTAGTTGCTATTTTCTACTCATTTAAATTGTTTAGGGTATAAACTTTTAATATTATGAATTTGTTAAACTGCATATCCGGGATATAGCTGTATCTTGAATAGGGATAATATTTTTAATATTTATCATCTTTATTCGAGTTTTTCGGATATGTCATAAATTCTTTAAAACAATAATCGGCAATAAATTTAAATATAATTTTGATGTCTATTTTTATAACGGGTTCTATCGATTTATTTATTATCCCTGTGTTAATTAATGTTTAAATTATTGGTTGTGTTTGATCTATTTTGATAAATCTCAGAACACGGTAGTCGGGCAAAAAACCAAGTCAAAATTAATAAATCGGCACTGCCGCCGGGACTGAGATTTTTATTAATACATTGTTGGTCAAACTGTTTTATTTTTACTAAATCTGCGGGTTGATTAATCCCTGTTTGTAGTAGTTGAGCTGCTTGTTGTTTTATCCACGCTAAACCTTGCATACCGCCACGATTGGCAATATTGGTATCGTCATTAATTTTCATTAGTAAAATTAGCGTGTTTAATAAGGCAATATGTTGTGTCTTTCCTAATGCAAGTTGCTGTAAATAATAAGGAAGTGAATGGTTAATCACTAATTGATAGCCGCCCTCAGCTTCGCCTCTTGCGCCAGTTAACCCAAAATGCTGATATAAACGTTGTCCAGCAGTAGGTTTATCTGTGGGTTGTTTTAATTCAGTACAAATACCGTGGCACATAGCCGCAACTAATTGACAAATCGCGTCGGGAGAAACCCTTTGTTGTAAAGCGAGTAACCTACCAATTGCCGTCAGTACTAATCCGAGTGAAAAAATCGTGCCCTTATGGGTATTGACACCTTGAGTTGCACGGAACATCGATTTTTCACAATCTATACCGATAGTTCTAATTTTAGGTAGGACTTGCTCGATAGCTAAATCTTTGTAATTAGCACCTGCTTGTAAAAATTGTGGAAAATGTTTTGCAATCGCTTTGGCGCTTAAATGAAAATCAGTGAGCGCCATATCTTTGTGCGCCCCGGTGTTGTGCTTGTCCACCAGTCCCGGTTTTGGGGTTAAATTCACTTCAGCTAACATGGCTTGCCAGCCGAGCAGGCTATAATGGTGAATGATATCTTCATTGAGCGTATTAGACTGTTCAATAAGTTGTAGGCGCATTGGCTAACTCCTCGATTCGATTCAGGATTTCGCTTAGCGGATGTGTGCGTAAACGAGCACACACTTTGGCTTCATTATCACAAATTAAACAGCTTCTTGAGGTCTGATTTAATTGACTACGTGAATACTGCTGTCCTTGCGCATCAAAAACATCAAAATCCCATAGTCTGCCGATGGGTGATAACTCTTCCGCTTCAATTAAGGCTTTTTTGACGAGATTTGCGTCTGCATCAACGGCAACAAAGCATTCAGGACCTGTTTTTAAAGCAAAAGATTGTTGTGATAAAAGTACCCACTGCCTGCATAAAGCAACTTGTTTAAGCGCATTTAACCCTTGATTAAAGATGTGTCTAACCAAATGACTGTCTTTGACAGCACCCGGGAAAACAACGGTAAATGAAATCAAGGTTACCTGGTGGAGACCAATCCATTGCTGCTGGCGAGCTTGACGGGTATCACGACTCGCCAGCAAATCAGGTAAAGAAATTTCAAATTGCTCTTTAGTATCAGGCAGTGGGCAAAACATGAACTACTCCTTAATTTGATGTACAACATCAATAACAGAGCCATCGCGATAACGGACAACAGCGACAACTTTATCTGTAAATTCAATTGGATTAGGTTCACCAGTGAGTAATTGAGCCCGTTCACGCAGCCAACTCATTGAAACAGTTTTAATACCTTGGCTTTCAAGTTGTTGCTTCAATTCAGGGCGAGCAGGGTTAACAGTGATACCATGGTCAGTGACTAAAATATCGATGCTCGAACCTGGTGTGACACAAGTGATAACTTCATCGACTAAGGTTGGAATACGACCACGTACTAAAGGTGCAACAATAATGGAAAGTTTCGCGGCAACTGCCGTATCACTGTGACCACCAGATGCACCACGGATCACGCCGTCAGAGCCAGTTAACACATTGACGTTAAAGCGAGTATCAATTTCCAACGCACTTAATATCACCACATCTAGCATATCAACCGAGGCTCCTTTGGAGTCAAAGCAGGCATATTGATTGGCGCTAATTTCAATGTGATTAGGATTACGCGCTAGCGATTCAGCGGCTGCACGGTCAAAACTTTGCACGTCTAATAATTTGCGAATAAGTCCTTTTTCATGCAAATCGACAATTGTTGAAGTAATACCGCCGAGAGCAAAACCGGCTTGAATATTATGGCGTCTCATTTTGTCTTCGAGGAAGCGCGTTACCGCGAGTGAAGCGCCACCTGTCCCGGTTTGCAGTGAAAAACCATCTTTGAAATAACCTGATTTTTCAATTACATCTGCCGCAGTACGTGCGATCAACAATTCTCTTGGGTTTGATGTCATACGCGTTGCATCGGCACCAATTTTGTCGGCGTCACCTACACGTTTGACTTTCACTATGTAGTCAACTTCATCTTGTTTAATGCTTGATGGGTTATGGGGATAAGCTAATAACTCTTCTGTTAACATCACCACTTTTTTGGCTGTTTCAGCATCAATTTTAGCGTAACCAAGAGAACCGCAGCTTGCATTGCCAGTGTAACCGTTAGCATTACCGTACTCATCACAAGATGGTACACCGATAAACGCCACATCGATATTTAACTCGCCGTTATGAACTAAGTTGGCACGTCCACCGTGTGAATGGATTTGCACCGGCTCATCAAGTTCTCCGCGAGAAATGGCTTCAGCTAACGGGCCACGAATGCCTGATGTATAGATTTTACGAATAACACCATGGCGAATATGTTCAACAAGCGGTGAGTGGCAACCACTTAATGAGCTAGAGGCTAAAGTTAGGTTGCGAAATCCCATTTCGGCAATCACTTGCATGACCATATTTACCGTGAGATCGCCACCCCTAAACGCATGGTGAAATGAAATTGTCATACCATCTTTAAGGCCTGAGCGACGTATAGCCACTTGCAGGTCATCACAAAGTTTGCGATTTCTTGGTTTTTGAACCTGCTGTTGCACTTTGCCAATATCTTTAAATGTGCGTAATAGCTCATCAGTTTTAGGTTCTAAGTAGGCTGATACGCGCGCCTGACGCTGTGTAGTATTTGTCATTTTCTTTGCCTCACTCTTCCCGAATACCTGATAATGCCGCGCGTGATAATACAAGTCGGGCTCTGTCAATAACTGGGCCATCAACCATTTTCCCGTTTAGGGAAACGACGCCTTTGCCTTCGAGGGCAGCGGCATCAGCAGCATCAACAACACGTTGTGCATGGTCGACTTCTTTTTGAGTTGGTGCATAAAGATTATGAAGTAACTCGATTTGTCGTGGATTAATTAATGATTTGCCATCAAAGCCGAGCTGTTTAATGAGCGCGGCTTCTTTGAGGAAACCTTCTTCATTATTGGCATCAGAATAGACAGTATCAAAGGCTTGGATACCGGCTGAACGAGCGGCTTGTAAAATGGCGCACCGAGCATAGAGGAGTTCGATGCCGTCTGGAGACCGCTCGGTGCGCAAATTGCGGACATAGTCCTCGGCACCTAATGCGATGCCAATAAGTCGTGCTGATGAATGGGCGATATTTACAGCTTGAGTGATCCCCATTGGTGATTCTATGGCTGCAAGAAGTCCAGTACTTCCTTCTTCACGGCCACAGCTTTTTTCAATACGTAATATTTCACTTTCAATATCAATGACATCTTGTGCAGTATCAGTTTTTGGTAAGCGAACGATATCAGCACCGCCGCGTACGACAGCTTCGAGATCGGCAACCCCAAAAGCAGAATCAAGAGCGTTAACGCGCACAATCGTTTCTATGTCTTGATATAAAGGGTGTTGAAGTGCATGGTAAACCAAGCGGCGTGCGGTATCTTTTTCACGCAAGGTTACCGAGTCTTCTAGGTCAAACATCAACGCATCAGCTTTATAAATAAAGGAATTACTGAGCATTGCTGCATTTGAACCAGGCACAAATAACATACTTCTGCGTGTGCGTGTTTTTCTTTCTGGAGTCATTATTTGTTCTCCCAAGGCAGATATTCAACGTCACAAGCACGAGCAAGTAAGGCTTCAAGGCGTGCTTTGAGAACACACTCTAATGCGCCTTTATCATCAACTATAATCTGTGCACCTTGGATATTGTGTTGATTAACAAGCTCAAGCACGATGCCATGAATTGCATCACCAAACTGTTTTTCGACGCTACTACTTATTTGAATAGAAACCTCTGGTGTATCTTCTAAAGGTTCTATTCGTACCATGACATCACTTGATTCAAGTGTGCCGGCAACTGCTGCGTGTCGTATTTTCATCATTCACCTATCACTAATTCGGAACTTTCGATGCGGTTTATCGTAGAAGGTACTTGGGAAGCCAACATATCTTGTAAATATTGATAAGTGGCTTCGGGCACAATCGACTTAATCGCCGCAAGATCTTTTTTAGCGAGCAGTCTTCGAACTTGCGAGGCGGAGACCGCCGTGCCATCAATGACCATTCGCTGCAATTCAACGAGTTCAATAGGAGGGAAATTCATCTCTTTCGTTTCAAGCCAAAAGCGCATGTCTTGGTTATATTGATTAGTGACTTGGCAAAAAGGCTCAGAACCTACGAATCTATGGGTAATTCCCAACGCTGGAGCAATATATTGACGAAAAATCTTAATATCGATCTCGGTGTAACAGTTGTTGGCGACGGTTTTATCTTTAATAAAGTAGCAAGGGAATGTGGCACGAGAAATAATATATTCAGATCCTTTATGGATAGTTAAATTCTCTATACCTTTAGTGCCTGCTTCGATAAGATTGAGTCTCACGTTATAAGGAAAGCGTGAGGTATCTTCTTTAACGACAAATAAATGTAGCCAATCACAGGCTTTTGCTGCTTGTTCTATTAAATAACGGTGGCCGAGTGTAAAAGGATTCGCATTCATGACAATAGAGCCAATTCTTTTTCCTGGTTTGCGTTGTTCTTTTAAGCTTTGTAAATAACGTTTTAAGTAACAACAGCTATTTTCCATTAAAACCATGATATTAGGAACGGTGGCTATCGTATGAAATCCACATTGTTGAAATAGGCTTTCATTTTGAAATTTAGTATAAATAAATAAATGTGTAGTATTATTCTCATAAGCGAGATTAACTAATTCAGTCGCTAATTTTAATGCAAGACCTTCACCACGAGCGTCATCGCTAATTGCAACGCATTTAATTACGTTTTTAGCTAGTCCTCCGCAAGCAATTAATTTATCGCTGCGAGTTATGGTAATGAAAACGTCGATACTTGCATCAAGTTCTAAATCGTTTTCCTTTAAAAACTGAGTTATTTCAGCAAGTTTTCTGTTCTCATGACGTTTCACCTGATTAAACGTTATGTTTTCGAACATATTAGTATCCTGCATCTCTTTTAGAGATGTTTTTAAAATGTTGCTAATGTTAAAGTTAATTAAATAAATATTTTTTGAATTTTCTTATAATTAAATTCTAAGTTTTTATTTAATTACCCTTTTCAATATTAATATTAAAGCTACTGTATTTAATATACTTGACCTATTTCATGTTTCTAAAATGAGTTTGTATTTGTTTAATGGTTTTAAAGTTTTTAATTATCTTATATGGGGTTTATTTCGTGGTTTTAATGCGTTTAATTATTAATATGTGTATTATGATTTGGGTGTCAGTTTATTTTCTTGGTTAATCTATCATTTTTGTTTTAACAAAAATTTTACTTTTCAGTCAGTAACGAGATTAAAAATGAAAAAAGAGTATCAGCTTCCTACATTAAAAAAAGTAAACTCGATTTCATTTTCGGTCCGAGTTTTTTTCCTTCTATTAGTCGTCTCGTTATTTTTGACGTTAGGGCTCGGAAAATATTTTACGGATACGGCTGAAAACCGGCTAATGGCAAACATTCGTTCTTTGGCTATGAATCAAGCAAAATTGATTGCATCGATGGATGGCGTGATTGAATCCGTGAAAAAAAGAGATATCCTCCAATTAAAAATCATTGCAGATAAGCTTAATCAAGACTCAGATTATGACTATGTAGTAATTGGCGATGAAAACTCAATGCGTTTATATCACCCCAATAGTTCTAAAGTGGGTTATAAGATGCAATGGAATAAGCCGGGTGCTCTGGAAAATGGTGAAAGTTATTTTATTGGCGGTGAGGGTTCGATTGGTAATGCGATGCGCGCTAAAACTCCTATCTACGATGAAAATGAGAAAGTTATTGGCGTTGTATCGATTGGTTATCTAACCAATAAAATTGATACATCACGTAGTGAATTATTTGTTCAGACCGTTGCGACTTTTTTTGGTGTTTTAGTGATACTGCTATTTTTATCGTGGGCATTTACACGTTTAATTCAGCGTCAGATGCTGGGTATGGGACCCGATCAAATAGCACAGTTAGTCTTAGTTCAAAAAGGTATCTTTGAGGCGGTCTTTGAAGGAATTATTGCGGTTAATTATGATGGCAAGATTATTAATATCAATCATAATGCGAGAAAAATGCTTTCATTGAGTGAGCCGGTAGGGCAACTTATAGGTAAATCTATTTCTGAGCATATTTCACCAGCTGAATTTTTTACGAAAGATATCTCAACTACTAAGCATGATATTTTATGTGAGTTTAATGGATTAAATGTGATTGCTAATCGAATTGCTATTCGTGATGGCGATCAATTAATTGGTGCGGTGATCAGCTTTCGCAGTCAAAACGATATTGAATCATTGAATTCCCAACTGACACAAGTTCGTCAATATGTGGAAAATTTGCGAACGCTACGCCATGAACACCTTAATTGGATGTCGACGCTAAGTGGTCTTTTACAAATGAAAGAGTATGACCAAGCTTTGGCGCTGATTAAGGGTGAGTCTGAATCTCAACAGCAATTAATCGATTCGTTGAGAGAGCAATTTTCAGATAAACAAGTGGCCGGCTTATTATTTGGCAAATACCACAGGGCGAAAGAACTTGGTTTACAACTTATTTTTACGCCCGGAAGCCAATTACGTTCATTACCTGATTCATTAAACAGTACCGAATTTTGTGCAATTTTAGGTAACTTACTGGATAACGCATTTGAAGCCAGTTTAAAAATTAATAGTGGTAATAAACAAGTTGAATTATATCTCTCAGATGAAGGACCGAATATTGTGATTGAAGTTGCCGACCAAGGATGTGGCTTTCCTCAAGAAATCCAAAGTAAGTGGTTTGAAAGGGGTATTACGACGAAAAGTGAATCTGAAGATGGCCATGGTATCGGACTTTATTTGGTTTCATCCTACGTGAACAGATGCAACGGTGAGGTTATTATTGAAGAAAATCAACCTCATGGTACAGTGTTCTCTATATTTATTCCGAAAGTGAAGATACAAAATGATTAAGATAAAAATCCTCATTGTGGAAGATGAATTACTTCTTGCAGAAATGCATGCAGAGTATATCAAAGCTTATCCCGCGTGCGACAAGGTTTGGGTAGCAGGAAACCTGGCCGAAGCCAGACGAATGATTGAATATATGAAACCTGATTTAATTTTATTAGACAATTATTTACCTGATGGTAAAGGGATTGATCTCGTTCATGAGTTGATTCAGGAAAGAAATACTGCTGATATTGTCTTTACAACAGCGGCAAGCGATATGGAAACCGTTTCAGAGGCGATCCGTTTAGGTGTCTTTGATTATTTGGTGAAACCTATTGCTTATGAAAGGCTCGGACAAACTTTAGATAGGTTTATACAGCGCCGATCTGTATTACAAACCAAGAGCAAAACAAGCCAAAGTCAAATTGACGATATGTTCAATACCTATGCCCGAGGTGAAGCTAAAGAAGAGCTGCCAACGGGCATTGATGCGCTGACGCTAGATAAAGTACTCGCGCTTTTTACACAAGCAGGTGCACAATACACAGCAGAAACTATCGCAGAAACCATCAAGTTAAGTCGCACAACGGCTAGACGCTACTTAGAGTATTGTTTGGCTCAAAATAAGATTGAAGCCGAGATAGAGTATGGAAAGGTGGGGCGGCCTCAACGCGTTTACCGAAAATCCTCTTCATAGTTTAAATTGTAGGGGTGTTGGCTTCATACGCTAACCCTAGTCACATACTTATGTATGCTCCTAGGGATTAGCTTTATTTGCCGCCTACCTA
>NZ_JBQDNB010000024.1:0-59116 GCF_052096715.1 Providencia sp. | reverse complement strand
CTAGTCACATACTTATGTATGCTCCTAGGGATTAGCTTTATTTGCCGCCTACCTATAATCTAAACTATTTAGAGGATTAGTTATGCGTAGAATGCAGATCTTCTGATCGCGGCGGAATTATCTTTGTTGATTTTCTAAAATCAGTACCTTTTTTTGCGCGCGTTCATTCCCTTGGGCTGCTGCTAGCTTGTACCAGCGCAAAGCTTTATTATCATCTTGTGTTACGCCCATTCCATATTGATAACATGCACCGCTTGCATATTGTGCATCGGCGCTGCCTTGTTGGGCTGCTTTAATAAACCAATGACATGCTTTTGCTTGGTCAGCTGAAACACCATCGCCACGTGCATAAATTAAAGCTAAATTAAATTGAGCGGAGGCTTCACCTTTTTCGGCAGCAAGAGTTAACCACTTAATGGCTGACTTTGTATCTTTCTTAACACCTTGCCCGTAGAGATATAGCATCCCTAAACTATTTTGGGCGGGTGAAAAATTTAAATTTGCGGAGCGAGTAAAATATTGGAAAGCAAGAGGGTAATCTACCTTATTATACATTCCGGTTGCTGCTTGATAACCTAGCAAATATAAAGCTTGAGGATGATCTTTTTGTGCAAGGGATAGATATATTTTTTCAGCTTTCTTAGGGTCCTCTGTGACTGCGGTTCCTTTTTCATACCAATACGCCAAAGTAATTAATGCCGCAGGGAAATCTTGTTGTGCTGCTTTTTGTAACCAATTTTCTGCTTGCTGTGGATCCTTCGCTAAAATCTTATCAATACCATTTAAAGTATATTCTGCCATATTCATTTGGCCTATTGGGTCACCTGCTTCTGCGGCTGTTTGCATCCAATACAGCATCAATTTATTGTCTTTAGCTATGCCTGTACCTTGTTGATACATAAGAGCAAGATTGATTTGTGCTTTAGTGAAACCTTGAGCCGCAGCTAATCCATACCATTTTAGTGCATCCTCAAATTGACGATTTGATTGATAAAACATCGCTAAATTAAATTGGGCTTCTGCTTTTCCTGTTTTAGTCAGTGTGAGTAAACTTTGTTCATCCGTTAAGGGGGGGGAAGTTTTCGCATAGGCTAAATGAATGAATACACTGCCTATGAGTAGCAGTGAGATAATTATTTTTTTCACTTTTATTCCTTTCAGCCGTATTTTTGCAAATGCATTCTAATGATAGGTTATCCTGTTGTTTTCATTCATGCAATCATCAAACAGGAATCAATATTTATTCGTATAATTTAGCAAAATTGTTATCTTTATTATTTTTTTCTAAGAAAAAGTGTAAAAAAAATAAAAAAAGATGAACCTTCTGGGGAATATGAATGTCTTATTAGTAACTATATTATTGTTTGCTTGCGTAAACATTCATATATTTACCCTCATCATTCATTTCTTTACACGAAGTAATGTAATAATGCAGCTACGTAGTGATAGTTTGAAAGATCCTTTAGTAGTATGCATTATGCCCAGTTCATTTTCTGGGCTTTTTTTTATCAAAAATTTGATATTCCCCCATTTTATTATCCAATCTAACGTAAATGACTAACTATTCATGCTAAATGAATAGTAGAGATAATCACAATTAGTGATAGTTATCTTATCTAATAATAATTTCAAGGTACTATTTTCTACATATTCCCTCTTTGTGTTATTTAGGGACATCCTTGGGGCTGAAATTAAATATATTAAATAAAAACGTACTGTTATTATTTCAATATAGAATAATATTCTTAACAATCGTTGAACATCTGATTAATTAGTGGTCGATAATAATGTTGTTATTTTGTGAAATATTGAAGTTAATAACGATTAAAATCTATTCATCCAGTAATTAACACTAGCTAATTCTTTATTTTTGGTGCATAAATAACGTATATTGAATAATGGATTGATAGGTCATTAGCGGTTTATATTCCTGTTAATGTTGAATAATTAATCAATTATACTTTAACTCATTGAATTTAATGTTCGTGATTCATAAACAATATTCACATACTGTTTTATTTGTTTTGAGGTCAGGGAATGATACTCCTCCTACCGAAAGTGAATCTTTCAGACTTTTAATTCTTGAGATCATAACAATGCGAGAGCGCAAATAGCGTTCCGTGGTTTTTTTGCATATGTACAGGTTGTACTAGAGGTAACTTGTGTCCACAACTAACAATAACAAAGAGGAAATAAGTCTTAACGCGTTTAAGCAACCTCGCTCATTCTATCTCATCTTTTCTATCGAACTCTGGGAGCGTTTTGGTTATTACGGTCTTCAGGGAATACTTCCAATTTATCTTAGCCAAGTGCTGGGAATGTCTGAAACAGAATCGATTACACTGTTCGCTGCATTTTCTGCTCTAGTTTATGGTTTTGTTGCGATTGGTGGTTGGTTAGGAGACAAAGTTCTTGGCACCAAGCGTGCGATTGTTCTTGGAACCATTGTCTTAATTGCGGGGTATGCATTTGTTGCCTACTCAGACCATGATGTGTCAATGGTGTATTTAGGCTTAGCAACAATAGCTGTGGGTAACGGTTTATTTAAAGCTAATCCCTCTTCATTATTGTCTACTTGTTATGATAAAGATGATCCCCGTCTGGACGGTGCATTTACTATGTACTATATGTCCGTCAATATCGGTTCATTCTTCTCAATGATAGCAACCCCTTGGTTGGCAAAACATTACGGTTGGGATGTCGCATTCTCTCTTAGTGTTGTCGGCCTCATCATTACACTTATTAACTTCTTTATGTGTAAAAAGTGGGTTTCTCAGCATGGCTCTAAACCTGATTTTGAACCGGTCGTTATTTCGAAATTGCTGGCTACAATCGTTGGTGTGGTTGCACTAATCGCACTTTCAAATTGGTTGCTTTATAACCTCGGTGTTGCTCGTACTGCGTTGGCGATCATTTCATTAGGTATTTTAGTTATTTTTATCAAAGAAACATTGGCGTTAACTGGCTTGGCTCGTCGTCGAATGATAGTTGCATTGATTTTAATGCTTGAAGCGATAGTGTTCTTTGTTTTATATAGCCAGATGCCGACTTCTCTAAACTTCTTTGCTTTACATAATGTTGAGCATGATGTGTTAGGATTTGCCATTGAGCCTGCTCAGTATCAAGCGTTAAATCCATTGTGGATTATGATTGGTAGCCCAATATTAGCTGCTATTTATAATAAGATGGGCGATAACTTACCGATGCCGCATAAGTTTGCTATTGGTATGGTACTTTGTTCTGCAGCATTCTTGATTTTACCTCTAGGTGCTAAGTTTGCTAATGACGCGGGTATTGTTTCCGTAGAATGGCTGGTTATTTGTTATGGTTTCCAAAGCATCGGTGAATTGATGATCTCTGGTTTAGGCCTCGCAATGGTAGCACAATTGGTACCACAGCGTTTGATGGGCTTTATTATGGGCGCATGGTTCTTAACTAACTCGGCTGCGGCCTTTATTGCCGGTTATGTTGCATCCCTAGCGGCTGCACCACAAGGTGAGATAACTAGTAAAATAGAATCATTAGCGGTTTATAGTGATGTATTCTTAAAAATTGGTATTGCAACGGGTGTGATCGCCATTATTATGGTCTTTACCGCACCGATGTTAAACCGTATGACACTTGAGCGTTAATTTTTCGCTTGAATGACATAATAATAAAAGGGCTGATTTAGCCCTTTTATTATATTTAGCCTATTTCGATATTCAAATTAATTAAATTCATTTAGTTAACCGAATTCAGCGTTTATTTACGACACTTCTATATTCATTTTTATGTAACTCCGTTGTCTGTCACAACGATTTGGTACTTTTCGAATCAGGCAGATAAAAAGACTATTTAAAGTGGCGGTTATTGATAATTTTTAATGAGCGGTTGTGGCCACTAACTAAAATAGTATTCGATGTACGGCTATAGTCATCGTGAGAAATTCCCCCCATAAGCACGGTTGATGTAATCGCGGTGGCAGAAAATATAACGTCAGAAGTACTTACCATCATATCGAGAGATAAAATTTCGCCAATTTCAATCCCCATTTGCTTACAACGTAAGGTTTCTTGTAACGCAAGTTGCTTGTTTTGCTCGCTGTCGCCTTTAGCCTGATCGCGAGAAATTAATCTTGCTTGCATATCGCCACCTAGAGCACGTGCAATAGCCGCACTGATAATGCCCTCAGGTGCGCCACCAGTACCATACATCATATCAATTGGATGCTCTGGTAAGATAGTTAGCAATGATGTCAGCACATCGCCGTCAGGAATAGTGATAACGTTCGCACCAAAATTTCGAATGGTTTTGATGATATGTTGATGGCGTGGTTTATCTAACACTGCAATCGATAAGCTTGAAATAGGTTTATTTAAAGCAGTAGAAAGAAATTCAAGATTTTTTTCTAACGGATTTGCCAGATGTACAGCACCTTTAGCTGCTGCACCGACTACTATTTTTTCCATATACATGTCGGGAGCTTGTAATAGTGTACCTGCAGGCGCAGCGGCCAGTACAGCAATCGCATTTTGCTCATTACAGGCAACCATACGGGTTCCATCAATGGGGTCTACGGCTATATCTAAATGCTGATTTCCGGATTGTTTTCCGACTTGTTCGCCAATATAGAGCATAGGTGCGTCATCAATCTCTCCTTCACCAATAACAATTTTTCCATGAAAATCAATTTCATTAAGGCGATTACGCATTGCCTCTACAGCTGCTTTATCAGCTGCATTTTTGTCTTGTTTTCCTATCCAATCAAAAGCTGCAATGGCAGCAACTTCGGTAACTGATGCGATAGCAGAAGCTAATTCATCGCTAATTTTCATTTTTAATTTATTTCCCAGATGTATAAAAAGTAAGAATTTGACACCATGATACTTTTTTTGTGATCTGTCTTGCAAATATTAGGTGGATTAATCAGCGTAAATAAGGGGAATAAAATAGAGCTGGAGGGGAAATAAAAAGAATAGGGCAGATTATCGTTAATCTGCCCTTAAAAAATTAAAGCATTTCGACGATCGTAATACCGCCAATAATAGAAATTAATGCGGCTAAGGTACTGAGTAATACAGTTCCTGCCGAGGTTTCTGTATAGGCTTTATTACTAATCGCCAATGCAGGAACTGCTGTTGCTGTGGGTAATACACCGATAATAAATGCCGCTTTTAATAAGTCATCTTGGAGTCCAAGGGCAAGACCTGTGCCAAGTATTAATGCGGCTTGCACAAAGTTTTTAATGAAGACGTTAAAAATAATTTCCGCATTAATTTTTAATTTAATACCTGATAGAAGTAACCCAAGGAAAAACAGTGCCACACCACCTGCGGTTTTACCTAATTCATTAACTGAATTTTGTAATATTTCAGGTAATTTAATGCCACAAATTGCGAGAATTGCGCCAAGAACAGGTAAAAAGACTAAGGGTTGAGCAATCGCTTTTCCGATAGATTTTATAATGCTATTTCCCTGTTGCGTACCACTTATCATCAACAAGGTGAATGGAATAATGATAACGGTATAAATAAGGTTACCTAACACCATGGCAATCAAACCAGATGATCCTACTGTTGCTAATAGCACGGGTGGCCCACAGTAAGCCATGTCGGGAAATGAAACGGATAACGCTTGCATGGCTGCATCTTTTTTATCGTGATGGAAAAAAACTTTCCCTACAATAAAACCAATCACATAAGAAACAATTAAACCTACAGCTAAAGCCAACAAGTAATCGATATTAAGTAATACATCCGGTGGCGCTTGAGCTGCCGCTAAAAATAAAGCAAAAGGTAATGCAATTTTGACAACAAAATCTGCGAATGCTTGAGAGTACTCTCTTTTAATAAAACCATACTTACCTGAAAGCCATCCTACAGCTAAACCCAGAACAATAGGGCCAAGTGCAGCTAGTATTATGTGTAGTAGCATAAGTCCTCTTTACGGCATAGTCTTTTTACGAGCTAGATTATATATTTGTATTTTTACGGCTGTTTTTTTCGCTTAAATACACTTTTGGTTCCATTAGAACTGAATATATAAATATCATAATCATGATAAAAAACACTAACTATCTCTCTATTTTTAAACAAAATTAATTATTATCTAAATGCGAGCATCGAAAAAATAGTATTAATAATATTTTATAAAAGGATATATAAATTTTAGCGGTGTTAAATAGCTATTAAGCTTTTTCTGAATTTTTTAATTTTTAAGGTAAGCGATGATACAAAGATATAAACTCATCTTTATTTGATACTCCTGTGGGGAGTTGAATTGGTGGGGCAATAATTATTTTGTAACAGTTTATTACATTGAGTTGGCAAGGGCATCAATGCTATCTACACTAGCGTTTACCACTGAGAGTGAGTGTTAGCCGTATTCTTAGTTACGAATTTCATTATGAGGAAGCCTATTTGTGGATATTTGGATACTAGTAGGATTCATATTAGTTATTTTGCTTGGTATAGCCCCCATTTTGGCTATCATGGCAATTAATCGAACAAGTCGGTTAAATCATCAGATTTCTGAGTTAAATCAACGTGTTTTTTCTCTTGAGACAGTAGTTTCACAATATAATCAAAAGCATGATATAGACATTGATACTCAAGAAAGCACCCAAACTGAAGGTCGTCCATCACAAATCAAAGTCAACAATAGCTGTGAGGAGCTGCCTGTTTTAGTGTCGGAATTTACCGACAAAACGTTATATTCGCAATCTAGTCAATCTGAAACGGTTAACTATACAGCAGTCATCCCACAAGAAACGCCTAGAGTAGCTAACTTAACCGCTGAAATACCTGTTGAAGGGATAAACCTAAATCGATTTGATAGTGTGAAAACTAGCACTTCAACAATGAGAAATAATGATAATAACCCATCAATTTTTGGTCATTTCTTTAACTGGTTGGTTAAAGGAAATCCTCTCGCTAAGGTCGGAATATTATTATTGTTTTTAGGCGTTGCCTATCTACTTAATTACACCGTGCAAAATGATATTATTTCGCCGCAAATTCGATTACTACTCAGCACCGTGGGCTGCTTAGCGTTACTCGGTACGGGGTGGTGGCTGCGTAATAAAAAAGAGTTATTTGGTTTAATATTACAAGGCGGCGCAATTGGCTGCTTGTACATTACCGTATTTGCAGCATTTAAGTTATATACGATGTTACCTTATGCAATGACATTTGTTTTCATGTTGCTCATTTGTGCGGCGAGTATCATGTTAGCATTACTTCAACGTACAATTAGCTTAGCTATTTTAGCATCGATTGGTGGTTATTTAGCACCTATATTATTATCAACGGGTGGTGGAAATCACATCATTCTGTTTTCTTATTATCTGATGCTATCAGGTGCTATTTTGATTATTAGTTTGTGGCAAGCATGGCGACCACTTAACTTAGTTGGCATGTTTATGACCTATGGTGTTGCCATTCTATGGGGATTAACTAATTATCAGGCGGAATACTACCTGTCTTGCCAACTGTTTATTATTGCTAATCTGATCATCTTTAATGCATTAACTCAATTATTTGCAATACGTTTTGACCATAGTCAGCAGTTAGTGGTGGATAATACGTTATTATTCGTTCCGCCATTTATCAGTATTGCATTACAGTATTTTATTTCAGAAGGTATTGGGTTATTACCTGCTTTTGTTACTTTATTATTGGGGTGCCTCTATCTCATTGCTGGCTTGCATATTCATAAGCGTTATAAAAATGCAGGTAAAAATATGGCATTGGGTAATATCATTATTGGTAGTGGCTTTATCACCCTCGCAATACCGCTTGCCTTAACTTTTGAGTGGACGTCGATTATTTGGTCGATGGAAGGTCTACTTATTCTTTGGTTCGGTTTGCAGCAAAATCAAAAGAAAATGACTCTTATTGGCTCATTACTTATTGTTGTCAGTGCGATTACACTGCTGAGTGATTATCCTTATCTTTATTGGACACGTAGTAGTACTTATATGGTGCCCGTATTATTGGTAGCTTGCTTTTGTGCTGGAGGGTTATTTCACTCGAGGCGTAAACAAGAAAGCCATTTTGATGTTTTAAGTTATGGTTTCTTAATTTTAGGATTAATTGTTTGGGCCTGTTGGGTGCCAATGATTACCGATATTCTGTCTTGGAGTGGTGAGTCAGAAGGTTTCATTATTATGGCACTTGTCGTTATTTCGGTTTGGATATGGCGTTCATATGCAATTAAGATAGATTGGGTTCCTTTACTGTTATGTCAGTCTTTTCTTTGGCTTGTTGGATATTATTATCTGGCACTCAATTTTATCTATGATGAAAATCCAATGGGGCTTGGTGAAGGCTCGTTAATATGGCCAGTTATTTTGGGAAGCTCCATATTATTTGTTATTCATGCATATAAAGTCCGTAATATCTGGATGCAACGCGTTTTACATGGTGCAAATTTTTGGTTGATACTCGCATTTATTGCAACACAGGTAAATTGGTTTGTGGAGATTTTACCTTGGGGTATGCATGAACTAGGGTATTTCTTCTATGTTATGGCAATCACCTTGACCACTTTAGTGCTTTATTGGTTACAGCAAAATAGATTATCTCCAATGAGACGTCATGGGCTTATTTATTGGTATAGCTTCTTACCTGTAATGGTCGTGCTTATTATCTTATCTTATTGTGCGAACTTGGAAGATGGCAAATTAATGTTCTGGAATTATATTCCATTAATTAATCCATTAGATGAAGCAGGCCTTTTTAGTATTGCTGCAATTTTGTTGATGCATCGAGGTTTTGCGCAAAAACTTAAAAAAGTTACCGAGTATGATATTTGGATTATGCGAGGACTTGTGGTGGCGACAGCTGCTCTTTCTGTATTATGGTTTAATGGCATTCTTATTCGTGCAACCGCAGACTTTGCAGATTTAAATTGGAATTTTTATGTGCTATATCATTCTCGCTTAGTTCAAACCGTGCTTTCAATTAGCTGGGCACTTGCTGCATTAGTATGCATGGTCATTGCTGCGGTGAAGAGAAATCGAATTTGGTGGTTCAGTGGCGCCAGCATTTTTGCGTGTGTTATTGTTAAATTGTTCCTTATTGATATATATGGGCAAGATGGCATATCACGAGCGATTTCATTTATTGTTGTTGCGCTATTGATATTAATTGTTGGTTATTTCTCACCACTACCACCTAAAGTTGATCATGACATTGCACAAGAGAAGGAGACGCAATCGTGAGCCTAATAAAAAAAAGAGGATTTAAAGGGCTACTTTCAGTCTTTTCCTTGGCATTATTATTTTCAAGCCATCTTTATGGTGAAGAGATTAAAGAGGCGACACCTTATAGTTATTATCAAGGCATAGAATTAGATATCCAAGATAGTAATAGTCCTTTTTTCTGGTTGGAGTTACCTCCAGAAGCTTATATTAACTCTGCGTATCCAAAAACATTGCAGGATGTACGCGTTTTTAACGGTACAGGTGATGAAGTACCTTCAGCTCTTTTCTATGATGCAGAAAAATCGATTTCGACTTCTAATATTTCTTTTGTGCCTCAACGCTTAATTGCACAAGTTGATAATGTAAAGTCACAGAATGAATATTTAGATGACCAACAATATTTATTAGTTGAAGCAATCCCTGGAAAAGTGACTCGAATTGAATTACCGAATATGCAAAGGAAGCAACAGACAAATTACCAGGCTTATTTATTGACGCGAGATCAAACTAAAAATAAGGAAATGTTAGCTCAAAGCTTGAATTTAGATTGGGCAAAAAGTGAAAAGGAATGGCAAGCGAAGGTTTTCATTTATGCAAGTAATGATAAAAAAGATTGGGTTAATATTTCTGCCAATCAGCCTATCATGAATTTGAAATTAGATTCAGGTACTATTGCAAGTAATACCATTGAGCTTTTGCGTGGAAATTCTGCGGTATTGAATGCGCCTTATTTGATGGCGATTGTTGTTAGCGCACCAGAAGTCCTCGTTCCTGATTTACAAAAAGTAAATGCGACCGCCAATATTTTAAATTCAACGCGTCGTCAGCAGGTATTTCATTTTGAAATGACCAATGATGGCGTATCGAGAGAACACATTATTTATCAACTCGCGTCTTCACAGCCTCTTTCTGAACTACAGGTCAAGTTACAGCAATCAAATAGGGTTATTCCTTTAAAAATCGAGTATTCATCTGAAAATATTGATGACTGGAAATTATTAAGAAATATAGTTGCCTACAACCAAGTGACTGATGGGGAAAGTGTTAGTAATCCGACTATTGCACTCAATGGTGAAATGATCAGAAAATTAAGGATCACTGCATTAAAGGGAAGTTGGGAAGAGAGTCCTCCTCGTATTGACGGACAAAGGGATGGCATTAATATTATTTTTAATATGCAAGGTGCCGCGCCTTATTTGTTAGTGTGGGGTAATAAGCAGGCTAATCTTGATAAAATGACGTATAGCGATCTCATTGGTAAACCATATGGTGTTGATGAGGTGATGTCGCATTATCCTGAACTTTATGCAACAGATAAAGTTATTGAACTTGGTGGCGTAGAACGACTGAGCTCAATTGAGTTAGTTGATGATGATGTGAATTGGATGACAATCGCATTGTGGGTATTGTTATTTATTGGAATAATTGTTTTGCTGTATTTTTGTTGGTATTTATTTAAAGAGATCAACGCGTCAGATAAAGATACTTCAAATGATTTATAGCTTATATTTTTAGGTGATTAAGGGAGCTAAGTGCTCCCTTTTTTTATATTGATGGTGACAAAGATGATTAATAACTTTGGTTAACTAAACACAACTCGACGTAATTTTATTCATTTACTTATCTACGTAAACAATTACCCAATCTTGGTGTTATTTGACGTAGATATGGGATAAAACTGAGACATAGAAATAGGAGATGTTTATGAAGCGAATGTTATTGGCTAATTTATTCATGGTGGTTGCGTTATTGACGAGTACATCCGTATTTGCACAGGTTACTGATAGTGCAATTTCCTACGACCTAGCACCCTATAGTACAACACAGTTAAAATATATATCAGAACAGGCAAGTGTCCATGAACATGAGGTTGGTGATCTTGAGTCTGAACGTGAGGTCATTGAGGTAAGTCGCCTTCGTTTAAGTGAAAATATTAATGATAAGCGATTTACAGGGCGTCAATTTAGGATCTATGATTAAAATAGGAATAAGGTTATCAAGTGAAAACGTGAGTATATAGATGATTTTTTATTAAGGAAAATATTATGCATCAAGGTCAATGTCTTTGCGGTTCAGTGAAAATTTTAACAAACAAGCCTGTTGATAAAGTGAGTGCTTGTCACTGTGGTATGTGTCAAAAATGGAATGGTGGTCCTGGAATTAGTATTGATTGCGGTAGTGATATTAAAATTGAAGGAGATAAGTCTATCACTCGTTTTATGTCTTCTTCATGGGCGGAGAGGGCATTTTGCAATAACTGTGGTACACATTTATTTTATCATTTGCATTCACCTTCCACTTATTATGTCTCAGCGGCCTTGTTTGATGAAAGCAAAGACGCCGAACTGAGTCTGCAAGTTTATATCGATAGCAAGCCAAAATATTATAATTTTGCTGAAAAAACACCAACGTTAACAGAACAAGACATCATGAATATGATGAGTTAATAATTATTTATAAAGCTGGTTTTCTTGCCAGCTTTTACTCTTTACAGTTTATCTAAAGTAAATTTAGCCCCTCTGTTGTAATGCTTGCGTCTTAAAATTGAATTACAATCAGGAAAACTTTATTGTAATGGCATTGATTGAACTTTAATTTAAGTAAGTAAAAGTACGCGCTTGGGTTAATATAAAAAGATAGCCAATGCGTGATTCTAGAGGAATGATGAATGAATAATATGAAGGGAATGCGTCACGCTAGCAATATAGCATGGGTTTTACAGTGGATATTGAATATTGGATTAATTGCGTTAGCAGCGGTACTTGTTTTCTTTTTAGTTAAAGAAACAGTAACTATGGCAGCACTGATGTTTGGTGATGTTAAGGGAGTGACGGCGTATGAACTTTTAGAAGGTATTGTTATTTACTTTCTTTACTTTGAGTTTATTGCATTGATAATTAAATATTTTATGTCTGGATATCACTTCCCGCTAAGATATTTTATTTATATCGGAATTACTGCAATAATTCGTTTGATTATTGTCGACCATAGTGACCCTATGACGACCTTATTACATGCAGGTGCTATTTTAGTGCTTGTTGTAGCTCTCTATATTGCGAATACTGAGAAACTTAGACGAGAATAATACTCATAAAGTTAACTTATATTTTGAATTGACAAGGAGAATAAAAAATTTTTTTTATTCTCTTTTTGTATTAAATACAACCGATTTAAGTGATATAACTAAAGCGATGTTTATAGTATCAAAAAATTTAGTAAATTAGCTTAATGAAAATAACTAATCCATTAAATTAATTTAATGTTAAGGTGAGTGGCTGATTTATCTTGTTAAAACAAATTACAAAAGTGTTTTACTTTTTCAAACGGGTTAACTACTGTAATAAAGTTTCTATTCTAATAACATAAGTAGCTTGTAAATATGACAACTAATACACTTCCAAAGAAAAAAGGTTTTTTAAATCGCGTTGAACGGATCGGTAATGTTATGCCTGATGTCACAATGCTATTTGTTTATGCCTTAATAATATGTTGGTTTTTATCTTATCTCCTTTCATTTGTAGATTTTAGTTATTATCATCCTATTTCAAAAGAGAAAATTGCTGTTGTAAATATGTTTCAGTACCAAGAAATAATACTATTTATTACAACAGCAGTGAAAAATTTCATTAATTTCCCACCGCTTGGAATTACAATTGTTGCAACTTTAGGGATTGGTATTGCTGAAAGTAGTGGTTTTATTAATACTGCTTTGAAAAAAATGCTTTCTTTTATTTCACCTAAAATGCTAACTCCTACTGTTGTATTTGTTGGTATCGTTTCTCATATTGCTTCTGATTCTGCATATGTCATTTTAATGCCAGTTGCCGCCATGATGTTTTATGCAAGTGGAAGGCATCCTTTAGCGGGTATTGCTGCTGCATTTGCAGGACTTGCAGGCGGATTTACTGCAAGTTATACACCATCAATTATTGATCCTATAATGCAGAGTTTCACGCAAGACGCAGCGCAAATGTTAGCGCCTGGTTATACCGTAAATGTCTTATGTAATTATTTTTTTAGTTTAGGCGGTACATTTGGTGTTATTTTTACTTGCTGGTTTATTACAGAAAAAATTGTTGAACCGTGGTTAAATAAAAATTGCCCTATTACAATAGCTGAAGTAGATACGGACTCAGAGCAAAAATTGGGTGAAATTAAGCCAATAGAGCACCGGGCTTTTCGTATTGCAGGTTTAGTTCTTATTGCACTAGGGGTAGGTTTATTTGCACTATTATGGCCTGAAAATTCGCCATTACGAGGTCCCGATGGTAGTTTAACTAGCCCGAAAGCACCAATTATGCAAATTGTGGTACCTCTTTTATTTATTTTCTTTGCTCTTCCTGGTGTTGTTTATGGCTATATGACTAAATCTTTTACCTCAACCAAAGATGTGGTTAAGGCGATGGAAAATATTACAAAGTCATTAATTCCTTTTATTGTTTTTGCATTCTTTGCTGCACAATTTTTGTATTCATTTCAACATTCAAACTTAGGTACATTACTTGCATTATCTGGTGCTGAATTATTGCGTACATTAGATATGCCATCCGGTATGACCGTATTTGGCGTTATTTTATTGACAGCTGTTTTGAATATTATGATCACTTCTGCCACTTCTAAGTGGGCTATTATGGCTCCGGTCTTGGTTCCAATGTTAATGGCGGTTGGTATTTCACCAGAATTAACGCAAGCAGCGTTCCGTGTGAGTGATTCGGCAATGAACGTCAGTACGCCAATGTTCCCGTTTTATCCATTAATCTTAATGTATTGCCAAAAATATTATAAGAATGCAGGGATTGGTACACTTTGTTCAATGATGATCCCATTCACAATAGGATTATTGATTACCTTAACTGCGACACTATATCTATTTTGGGCCTTTGATATTCCTATTGGTTTTGATAGTGGTTATACGTGGCAGCCAGCATAATAAACAAAAAAATTGAGTAGAAGGAATATGTAATGAATGAGTTAGGTAAACAGCTTGAACAACGTTTCTACCGCTATTTAACAATAGAAAGTCAAAGTGATGCTTCAGCAACAGTTGTGCCAAGTACTGAAGGGCAGCGTGAGTTAGCTAAATTATTGGCACAAGAGTTAGAAAGTTATGGTTTAAAAGATATTTATATTGATGATCATGCGATTTTATATGCGGTACGCCCGGGTAGTAATCCGTTAGCACCAAAAATTGGGTTTGTCACCCATTTGGATACGGTAGATGTTGGGTTATCTCCTGTAATTAAGCCTCAAACATTAAAGTATGAAGGCGAAGATTTATGTTTGAATACACAAGAAAATATATGGTTTAGATCTGTAGAACATCCTGAAGCATCGCCTTACATTGGTGAAGAGATTATTTTTAGCGATGGAACTAGTGTACTAGGTGCGGATAATAAAGCCGCAGTGACAGTAGTAATGGAGTTAATGAATAAACTACAACATGCAGATTTTGATTGTGGTGATATATATGTGGCTTTTGTTCCTGATGAAGAAATTGGACTTCGTGGGTCAAAAATAATGGATTTATCTCGTTTCAAGGTCGATTTTGCCTATACTATTGATTGCTGTGCATTAGGAGAGGTGGTATTCGAAACATTTAACGCTGCTTCTATTGAAGTTTCGATTAAAGGTATTACAGCTCATCCCATGTCTGCTAAGAATGTATTGTTAAATCCTATTCGTGTGGCTCATGATTTTATTGGATGTTTTGACCGTTTTGATACCCCAGAGCATACGGAGCATCGGGAAGGATATTTTTATTTTACCGATTTGATTGCAAATCCGGATAATGCAAAAATTAAAATGGCGATACGAGATTTTGATCGAAATAGTTTCGAAGCACGTAAACGCTTTATAAATGAAAGTGTTGAATTAATTAGATCTCGTCATCCTCGAGCAACAATTGAATTTAAAATTGATGATGTGTATAGCAATATCAGTGACTCAATTGGCGATGATAGAACGGCAATCAACTTAATATTTGAAGCTCTAGACGTTCAAGGTGTTGAAGCAAACGTTATTCCTATGCGTGGGGGTACTGATGGTTCAGCATTGTCTGCTCGTGGAGTTTTGACGCCTAACTATTTTACAGGGGCACTTAACTTTCATTCTCGTTTTGAGTTTTTACCTATTAGCTCATTTGAGAAAAGCTATTTAGTTTCAGAAACTATTTGTCGATTAGTAGGGCAAAAATAATTATTTATTTAAATATAAAAATAGCCGTTATTATGACGGCTATTTATTATAAGAAATAGGTCAATAATTATATAATTAGAATGATTATTAAGTTTAGAGTTATTATAAATTGTGATTGATTTTTTTTGTGA
Source organism: Providencia sp. (assembly GCF_052096715.1). Classification (NCBI taxonomy): domain Bacteria; kingdom Pseudomonadati; phylum Pseudomonadota; class Gammaproteobacteria; order Enterobacterales; family Morganellaceae; genus Providencia; species Providencia sp. Next base: position 43,603 of record NZ_JBQDNB010000024.1, on the reverse strand, counting down.
AATGAAAGCTAAAAAATTACATATAATTTTATTGAGCTTTCATTTATTATCCTGTCTATTAGTTTATATAAAGGATAGGAAGGGTAATTGATTAATATTATAATTATTGACGATAATAATATTACTATTCGTGGGTTTGAAACTATATTTAGTCGAATATCACGTTGTAAAATTGTCGCATCATTTCCGTTGCTAGAACACGCTATTGCTTGGAATCGACAACAAAGAGCGAATATTATTTTAATTAGTAGTGATAATTGCCAATTTGAGTCGCTAAGAACAATCCAAATACTTCGACGAACTCAACCTGAAGTTGGTATTATTATATATAATATCCGTAGTAATTATTCATTTGTGCTTAAAGCACTTGATATTGGTATTTTTGGTATTCTAAGTATTAATATTAATGAAGACGATTTAATTGAAGCTATTCAAGTGGTTAACGCACGTCGCCGAATTATTTCACCCGATATAGCTCAAGATATTGCCCTACAGAGGCTGCTTCATAGTCATGAACATGACTTATATGAGTTGTTATCTGCTAGAGAACTTGAAATTATGTTGATGATAACACAGGGAATTTCAATTAAAAAGGTTGCGCAGTCGCTTACGTTGAGCCCAAAAACAGTAAATACCTATCGATATAGAATGTTTGGTAAACTTAATATCTGTAGTGATGTAGAATTAACACACATAGCAATCAGTTATGGTTTAATTACGGCAAAACAGGGTTTATCAGGGTGGCAGAACAGTTCGAACCAAAAGCTTTCTTAAAAACAGTGACTAACCAGCCTGGCGTCTATCGAATGTATGACGCTGGCGGAACTGTTATTTATGTTGGAAAAGCAAAAGATCTTAAAAAACGATTATCGAGTTATTTTCGAGAAAATGTTGGTAGTCGTAAGACAGAACAACTCGTCAAGCATATCGCTTCAATAGATGTCACGGTGACTCACACCGAAACTGAAGCCTTATTGCTTGAACACAATTACATCAAATTGTATCAACCACGCTATAACGTATTGTTGCGAGACGATAAATCTTATCCTTATATCTTTTTAAGCAAAGAAACTCATCCTCGTTTGTCGATACATCGCGGCGCTAAACATGCAAAGGGTGAATATTTTGGGCCATTCCCAAATTCTTATGCTGTGAGAGAAACACTGGCTTTGATGCAAAAATTGTTTCCTATCCGTCAGTGTGAAGATAGCGTTTATAAGAATCGTTCTAGACCTTGTTTACAATACCAAATAGGGCGCTGTTTGGGGCCTTGTGTTAAAGGTTTAGTGACTGATGAAGAATATGACCAGCAAGTCAACTATGTTCGTCTATTTTTGACTGGGAAAGATAAGCAAGTTCTGACCGGTTTAATTGAACGCATGGAAAAGGCGAGCCAAGATCTCCGTTTCGAAGATGCGGCACGATTTCGTGATCAGATACAAGCGGTACGAGCGGTAACTGAAGAGCAATATGTTTCAGGCGGAAGCGACGATCTGGATGTTATCGGCGTGGCATTTGAATCAGGACTAGCTTGTGTCCATGTCTTATTTATTCGTCAAGGGAAAGTATTAGGAAGTCGTAGCTATTATCCTAAGATACCGTCGGGAACTTTATTAGATGAAGTTGTTCAAACTTTTTTAGGGCAGTTCTATCTGCAAGGTAGTGAGAATAGAACGTTACCTGGTGAGATACTGATTGATTTTGCTTTAGCTGAAAAAGAGTTACTTGCAAGCTCACTTTCTGAACTTGCTGGGCGAAAAATTAATATTCAAAGTCAACCTCGCGGTGTAAGAGCACGTTACTTAAAATTAGCACGTACTAATGCATTGATTGCGTTATCAACAAAAATTGCGCAACAGTCAACGATAATTCAACGAATAAAGTCATTGGCAGAAGTTGTTAAACTCGATTCGATTTCTCGCATGGAATGTTTTGATATATCCCATACCATGGGGGAGCAAACTGTTGCTTCTTGCGTTGTGTTTGATAAAACCGGTCCGGTTAAATCTGAATATAGGCGCTATAATATTACAGGGATCACCCCAGGCGATGACTATGCTGCCATGCATCAAGTGCTAACTCGTCGTTATGGTAAGCATATCGATGAAAATAAAATTCCTGACATTATTTTCATCGATGGGGGAAAAGGGCAACTTGGTCAAGCTAGAGACGTTTTTGACTCTTTAGAAGTGGACTGGAATAAAGACCATCCTTTATTAATTGGTGTGGCAAAAGGAAGTGATCGCCGTGCAGGGCTTGAAACGCTATTTTTAAAACCAGAAGGTGAAGGTTTCTCATTACCACCAGATTCGCCTGCGTTGCATGTTATTCAGCATATTCGAGATGAGTCTCACAATCATGCTATTACAGGACATAGACAACGCCGAGCAAAAGTTAAAAATACCAGTGCATTAGAATCAATAGAAGGAATTGGGCCTAAGCGCCGCCAAATGCTCTTGAAATACATGGGGGGATTACAGCCTTTACGCAATGCGAGTATAGAAGAGATCGCAAAAGTGCCCTCGATCTCATACGCACTGGCAGAAAAGATTTATAATGCATTGAAACAGTAAGTGTCTTAGGGCAACATACTTATAATATCCAACTTGGTCAAAAAGTTAGTGAGCGCGATGAAATTAAATATACCTACGTGGTTGACCTTATTTCGAGTCATCCTGATACCGTTTTTTGTATTGGCTTTCTACCTGCAAGTGAGCTGGGGGCCTTTTGCCTGTGCATTAATCTTTGTTATTGCGGCGGTGACTGATTGGTTTGATGGGTTTTTAGCCCGTCTTTGGAAGCAAACCACAAAGTTTGGGGCGTTTTTAGATCCAGTCGCAGATAAAGTGATGGTGGCGACTGCTTTGGTTCTTGTCACTGAGAGTTATGATGTTTGGTATATCACATTGCCTGCTGCAACGATGATTGCTCGTGAGATTATCATTTCCTCTCTAAGAGAGTGGATGGCAGAGATAGGTAAGCGTAGTAGTGTGGCGGTCTCTTGGATCGGGAAATTTAAAACAACAGCGCAAATGATGTCACTTGTTGGTTTGTTATGGCGTCCAAATCCATTGATTGAGAATCTTTCTATCGCATTAATGTATGTTGCTGCAATCTTAACTTTCTGGTCAATGTTCCAATATTTGATGGCTGCATGGAGTGATTTGAGCGAAGCTTGATCGAAATGATTGAAAAAACAGCGAACGATTCAATTATTTCAATAATTGTGTTGACTCGAAATGTGAAATCAGTAGAATGCATCGCATCGGACGGCAACTAGGTTTACGAAAAAAAATAAGTAAATCAGCCAGTTTGAAAAGCTAAATTAGAAGTGAAAACTTCATGCGGGAATAGCTCAGTTGGTAGAGCACGACCTTGCCAAGGTCGGGGTCGCGAGTTCGAGTCTCGTTTCCCGCTCCAATCTCTCTAAGAGATTAGTGGAAAAGGCGCGTTAGCAAAGCGGTTATGCACCGGATTGCAAATCCGTGTAGCTCGGTTCGACTCCGGGACGCGCCTCCAAAAATTTAGCCCAGGTGGTGAAATCGGTAGACACAAGGGATTTAAAATCCCTCGGCCTTTAGGCTGTGCGGGTTCAAGTCCCGCCCTGGGCACCAAATAAAACTTGATTGAGTAATCAACAAGTTAGAGTAACGAAGAAGCCACCTTTTAGGTGGCTTTTTTTGTGTCCTAAATCACACTTCATAATACTTTCAGAATATCCTTTCAGAATATCCTTTCAGAATATCCTTTCAGAATATAAAATTCACACTTGGAATTATTATTCATTATTTCTGATTACCTACCACTGGCACTATTTCAACCTTTCTATCATATCGAGCCGTTTGACCAATATTTTTATGCCCTGATATTTTTTGTTTCTCTTGCAGCGTTCCATCGAGATCAGAGATCCCTTTTGCTTTTAAATCATGAAAAGTGAAATCAAAAGAGAGTTCAGGGTGATTAATGACAGCTTGCTCTTTAGCTTTTCTCCATCGACTATTAAATCCATCACGCGTATATGCACGTCCGTTTTGCTGATGAACAATAAACAAACTTGATATGCTCTCATCAAGAGGCAGCTCACTCGCCATGGATATGATTTTATGAAGCCTATCAGACCAACCTTTAATTTGGCTTTTGCCCGTTTTGCCTTGCTTGATATAAATACCAACATCCATGATTTGGTCTTTCTTTAATGACAAAACGTCTTGTTGGCGAGCGCAGCACAAATAAGCGAGTTCCATTGCAACCTGAACGATGAGTGGAGCGGATTGAAACAGAGCTTCATATTCTCTATCTGTAATATAGCGTTCTCTTGCCTTTTCTTTGAATTGCTTCACACCTTGGCAAGGATTAAGTTTTACCATGCCGCGCTCATAACCCCATCTGAACACACGAGACATAAAAGTTTTTTCGCGGTTAGCTTGTGTTCGACTATTTAAACCTCGTTTATCCATATATTTACGGACGTGCTCTGGTTTAATGTTATTAGGATGCATCTTTCCAAATACGGGTAAAACTTTATTAGCGTATTTGTTATAATCCTTTTGGGTTTCACGGGATAATTCAATAAAGTCAGCAGACTTTAGAAACTGCTCAACGAGTGATTTATAATTTTCTGTATTTTTTTCATCAGTAATATACTTTTCGTAATGAATCCAAATTTCAGCAATACTACATTTTAGTGAGCACAGTCTAACGGTACCGCCATTGACTGGTTTAAATTCAAATGCGGATCTTCCTCGATATACTCGCACCGGCAAATGATTATCTTCAGGGTTTCTTCTAGTCCTCGCCATATCACATAGCTCCGAAATTAGGCTCTTCTTGAGCTGGAGTTTGGTGACGTTGAGATAATGGGTTTTGAAAATGGCCCCAAGTGGTTCTTGGACGTCCATCAGGTCGTCTGATGAAAAATATCCCTGCACGCTCTAACGCTTTACATTGCTTAGACGGAAGTTGATAGCCGGTCAGTTCTATCATTTCATCCTGAGTAATAATGTCATGATCGCTTCTCATTTTGGTCTTGCCTCATCATCAATAAAATAATTAGGTCGGCGGTATCGCAAGCGCGTTTTATTTCAGCATTAGTGCAAGGTTTATTTTTTACACTGGCTGCTAACCGGCCTAACTTAATATCAAAATCAGTTAATAGTTGTTCCCCTGGTACCCAAGGTTGTAATTGCATGGTGTTAACTCATTTGGTCGTTGAGAGAACACCATGCTAGTTAAATATGAAAAATAAAACTGATTACGCTTAATCAATTATTGGCTCGGATGATTTCTTCAACAGGATAGCACTCAGATAAAATACCTTGTTGAGTTAGCATTTCTTTATCCATCAAGCAATTTTGCTCATCGGGATACACATAGCCATAAGGTTTATATAAGCAGTCAGCACCACTGCAAATGATCAGAAATAAACCATAAATCATTGTCTACTCCTTTGTTGCTGTACAGCTGTAGGTTGAATTTCAATTTTGATATATGCAGGAAAGTCATAAGAAACATTGCAGCGCCTATCCGTTGAAATAAAACCGTACGATCCATCGGGTAGGGTAATTTTAACTTCTTGGTCTTTTTGGTGTTGGTGTCTTAGCATTGGTCTTGCCTCTGTTTTATACGATCGGTAATTGCGATTTTGATTCTGGCCAGTTGCAAAACAGTAGGTTTATGTTCAGCAGGAGCCCCTGAAAAGAATCGATTGATAACACCATGTTCTGACTTGGTAATCACCATTAGGTTATTGATATTGCAATTTAGTAGGTTGTCATCAATAAACTTAACGACATGATCTTTAGGTACAGGGCCGTTGTGTTGTTCCCAAACTAATATGTGCTTAAATTTCCATATTGTCGGGTGTGCTATTTTGACTTTTATATAACCCATCGTGGTAATAACCTCAGTGCCAATAGGTTGATAATTATGTGGTCTATGGTTTATTTTGAATGAGTTTGAGTTTGCACGGGTTAAGCCCTTTTTACCTTTATTGGCAGGTGTGTGACCTTTGCGAAAGGTACCCGATCTGCCTGTTTTTAGCTTTAGGCTTTTACGTAAACTGTTAATGGCTTCCTTTGAGCGTGCAATACCGAATTGCTTGTTAAATGCGAGAGTTAACTGGTCTAGTTGCATTAAGTAATTCTTACGCATCCACTCGCACATTTCGGTTGTATGAACAAAGCGTTTCATTCTTTAACCTCAAGATATTTAGGCGTGTCTCGAATACGACCTTCACTCGCCATGCGTTTTACTGTAATGGCCAACTTACCATTTTCAACAATTGATGAGGCCACTTCGGTAACAGCTTTGGCTCTACTGATTTCATGTTTTAGCTCATCACCTTTCAGATCTTCATCAGAGAGTCTTTCGAGTTGTGCAAATCTTCTAAGTTATTTTTCATAGTCAATATTCCGTGACATGTCACGCTAGTGAATAACAGGTGTTGACGTTGGGTAGCCTAATTGCAGTAAAACTGCCTTTTTCACCATAGACAACGTTTTTTCTTCTTGAGTAGTAGTGCGTTCCGTTGTGTCAACAGACCACTCAACGCTACATTTATTGTTGGTTTCATCATGTGTAATGATGACTTCTAATTTCATGGCCATAATTTTTATCTCCTGATAATGCGCCCATGGCTGGGCGCTATAGGTATTAACGAACCATCAAAGAACGATCGCCGATTTCAAGATGAGCACCAGGAATGTCGATGCCATTTTCAATAGCTTCCTTTATTCGTTTTTTATCCGGAGCAGTAATAGTTTGAACATCAACCAATTCATCAGGGAGAGCCGCTTCGTTATCAATAATGACTCGGACAATACCAACACGAGCAGTGAATGTATTTTTAGTTGTTTTCAGCTTATCCATGCCTGATGTAAGCAAACAATCTAGCGCGTATTTTTTTAGGTTTTTAACTTGGTTCTCAAAGGATTTTTTACGGTCAGCTAAGCGCTTAGACTCTTCATCTAGTGTTTTTGCCTGACCTTCTAAATTACGGGCATAAAGCATAATCGCATCAAGCTTATCACCTAACTCACATTCAATACCTTCAAGGGTGTCCGCGATATCTTCGGCAGTGAATTCACCCGTTTCGACGAGTTGTTGTAATTTGCTGTAGTCAGCAGCCATTGCGATAGCGGTAGTTTTGGTCATGATATTGCCTCTTCTTTTTGGTTAAGCTGGTCTAAACATTCGGTTTCAATTTCATTCAACCGGCGTAAACGGCCGTTTAAATATTTTTCGTATTCACTATCGCCACGTTCTTTTGCTAGCTTGGCATGAGTCGATATTTCACGGGTTAGGGTGGAGCAAATCCCACGTAATTCATTAGCGGTAACCGCACTGCGCATAGTCTCGGTATGGCGAGTAAATTTCTCGTCCAGCTCTTTACGAACACGGGTGATATCTTCTGCTTTTTCGCTGGCCGCTTTGATTTCAAATTCTAATTTATTGCTGACAATGTATTCAGGGTTATCGTGCATACCCATAAAGACATCAGAGCTAAAACCAAGCATGGATAAGGCTTTTTTGATTGCATCAGTGAGAGATTTTTTAATGGCTTCACCATCAACTTTCATGCCGTATTGAGTTTGGTACCGATAAGGAGTGGCGCCATAACTTTCAAATTCACCACGAGTTTCGCATTCAATGATGTACCAAAAGCGGATCTTGATTGAGTGGTTTTGTTCGCAGAATAAAGAGCCATCACCATCACGTAAAAAACGCGTTGCAACCTGCTTGTTACGCTCATCAAGAACGGGTTCTATAAGCGGTTTCCCATCGATAAGCTTTTCTTCAATGACTTCATATCCCCAACCTTCGCCAATGGGCCCGAATATTTCGGTGGCACGCATGAACATGTAATTGCTGTTTATGCTAGTACCAACGAATCCCATCCCCTCTAAAGGCTTAGTAAAACGTGCATCGGTACGCTGTACGCGCTTCCAAATGCCGAGGTTGTCATTATCACCTTTAAGAACTTCATCAAGGACTTCGGCGCGTTGCTCAAAATTATCTTGTTGTACGATGACTTCAACTGGCGCGATAGTGACTATCTCGGGCTCTTTGACCACTTCAACAGCGATTTCTTTACTTGGGACTTCTTCAGCCTTAGCCGGTGTTTCTTTTTTCTTGGTATTTCGTTTCGGTTTTTCGGGAGAAACTACGGGTTCCTCTTTTGCTGTTAGCTTAGTTGCGGTTATTTCATCATTAGCCGGTTTAGTCTCTAAGTTATCAATAGAGAAACGTCCATTACCTAACGACGTTACCTTAGGCTCCGTGTTACCTAATTTCCCGTTAATAAAGGCGATACGTGCATTAGCATCATCAAATAATTCAGGGTGGCTTTGTACCTCAGTCACAAGTGCGAATATGGTTTCGCGAGGAATATTGAGAACGCTTGGATAAGTGCGTAAATCCATAGATAAGCGTTTCCATACTTTATCATCAGCGCTAATGAGTTCTTTTGCTTTGCGAACATCCGAACCTTTAACGTTACTAATATCGACATTACCAGATAAGGCTAAAGCAATTTCCGTATCCAACATGGCGTAATCACGCTTTAGTACAGGCTCATCTTCAACAATCTCAATTTTAGGTTCATCTACTAACCAGCTTTCACCGAGGGCTTTGGCATCTTCGGTCGTGATATCAGCATCAGCATGCTCATAAATAGCCTGAGCGATTTCCATGGTTTCTTCTGCATTCATCAAAGAAACTTTGGTGATTTCAGCAAGGCCTATGGCTATATGACGAATTTTTGTTTCGGCTTCTTCACTATCACTGAGGTACTTCAACGTAGAAGTGTATTCTTTATCAGTAATTTGAGTTTTACCAAATAGCAGTAAAGCCGCTACACGAGGCTTAGTGGCAAGCTTTTTAAACTCTTTATATTTAATCGGCTGCCATTTTTCACCATCAAATTCGTTTTCAATTGCGAATTTTTCATCGAATTGATCGAGTGGGGGACGAGGTGAGCCTACGGCATCTTCACAGATAATAGGTTCATCAATATCAAAGTTGTCCATCGACTCGGGGTAGGCTTCGGAAAGCTTAATCATTGCCGTGGCAGCAGCAATTTTTATATTAGGTGCATTGAATGCAATTGTTAAAGGTACAGCTCCATTCGTCCGAGCCTCGGTTGTTGGCTCAAATACACAGATAAAAGTTGTCATTGGTCTTGCCTCTTAGTAAGGGATTTGTTCGTCTGATTTAGAAATAGGTTTACCTTCCAAGCAAAGTAGCATTTGGATCTGGTCTTCTAGTTGGCTTGATTTCACATGCGCATCAGCCAGTATTTTATTTTGCTCGGCTTTTAGTGAGTTAATCTCTAATTGAACTAGCTCTAAATTCGATGGTTCAGTAAAGGGGACCTCAGTGATATGTTCAGCAATAACGAAACCTAAACATGAATTAGCTTCTGCTTTAAATGGGTGGGCATTGTACCGATATGAGCCGTCAAATTGCTTCTGTGCGTGGATATATAGCGTAATGCTTAGGGTTTTAGGTTGTGCTTTCATAGCAGCTCCATTAAAATAGTGGTGATCAGTGATTTATCATTGGTCTTGCCTCTTCTAGCGTTTGGTCGCGCTAGTAGAACTCTCGGTTAGCTTTGGTCGGCGACCCGAGGTAAAGAAACCCACTTAGGTGGGTTTTTTTACGTCCTCATCAAATTCAAGCGTTGCTGATTTACTGTCACCACAACAGCTAAATACTGTTTCTGGAAAAAGATTGAAAAGGTTTAAAACATCATCCAACTTAATGTTTTTCATTTTGTTTTTGCCTATATACATAATTGTCTCCTGTCATTTATGGTATTTCCCAATTAATTTTGGTGATTGGTGGTAGGTACTGAACTCCTACAAGGTCTTACTGATTTTCTCGGTTCTGTCTTGCACGGCATGATAAAAAACATCTTCCGTGTGAGCATATGCCTTACTGATATGCCTACTTCACCTCGCCCCTACTGGTCGATTACCAACGCTCAATGCTGGCATCATTCTCCATCTACTCACAAGATTGCAACGCATCAGCCTGCGTATTCACCAATCCCAAAATTAACTGGTTGCCCGTCTTTCCGAGCTGTCAGGTCTTTCTTTGGTACTATCGCTAAGTTTTCGATAGCTTCTTGCCTCAAACAACTTTGGTCGGCTATTAATTAAATTCCCTGGTACTGCTAAAAATCTGCCGTTATGCCGTGGTAATCATGGTAGGTCGTAATGAGAGCTACGGTTCTCCTACGACATAACAGCAAAACTAAATTTGGTTTGAACACCTTTCAAAACACTTGCTGTGTTTGTTTCGATGAACATAATTTAAGATAACTTAAATTATAAGTCAACATTAATTTAAAAAAACTTAAAGTAATATTTGTTCTGTGCTTCAGGTGTCTGTTTTGTGTTATTTTTTGTAAAAGTAACACTGATATATTAAGACCTGAATTCAATTGGAGAGGTTATGAAAATAGTTACTGAAAAAGAGGAAAGAGAACATTACGAAAAGGTAATGGGATGGATAGGCAAGGTTGTGTGGTATATGTTACAGAGTGGGGATGTATTCCTTCGAGATGATTTGATTAATGAATTAAGACAACACAAAAGAGAAGCACCAACAAAAGAAATTAAAAACCTATTAGATGATGCGATTAAAAAAGTTCAAAGATAAGCTATTTTGTTGCCGAGCCACCTCATATGTGGGGTGGCTTTTTTTATGGTAGTTTTTTGATTTTTGCATCAACAACAACTCCAACAATTCGGCAGTTTCCATTGATTGGTATCATTCTGTATTGTGGATTTAATGGTTTTAAATAATGATTACCAGCATCGACAACGTATTGTTTGAATGTCGCTTCGTTTTCATTCACTAGTTTAGCAACAACTAATTTCCCATTTATAGGCTCTATAGAGGGATCTACTAAAATAATCATACCTTCAGGAATGCTTAGACCTGAGGATGATGTCATTGAATCACCTACAACATCTAACCAGAACGATCCTCCGGAACAAGCGACTGTTGTCTCGTATAATTCATCAATGTTACGTCTATCATAAGGCTCCAATGCTTCACTCCAAGCTCCGGCCATAACCCAACTAATAAGAGGGTATTCTCCTCTGGGGTTATTTATATTAGGTGATCCAATATTACCTGAATTTTCTTCTTTTCCTTTGAGTATAAATTCAGGTGTACAACCTAATGCGTCTGCTAGAGCAAACAAATTATTACCCGTAGGTTCGGTTTCTTCCTTTTCCCATTGAGAAATTGCAACATGAGAAACTCCCACCTTCGCCGAAAGTGCTTTTTGAGTTAGCCCTAATTCTTTTCTTCGCAACCTAATGCGCTCACCGATCGATGTTTTTATCATAATTAAGTTATCTTAAATCTTCTTGACTTAAGTTTCCTTTAAATTGATACTTAAATAAACTTAAAAAAGGAGACTTAAATGATCAAAGATGAAGTTATTAAATACTTTGGTTCACAACGAGCTGTAGCTGAAAAATTAAATGTTTCCGATGCAGCTGTTCACTATTGGAAAAATGTGATCCCAGAGAGAGCTGCGCTAAAGCTTTCTAGAATCACAGATGGAAAGCTTAAATATCAACCAGAGCTTTATAGCAAGGTTGAATGAGCTATTTTGCTTAAGATGAATATACCCAATAACAATTTAAAAAACTGATTCTTAATAATCAATTTTGCGACAGGAGACGCGAGTAGATGAATTTTGATATCGATATTGTCCGATCCGAAGTCGAGGACTGGGCTGCGGAACAAGGGCAGGAACATGTCGCGATTGAGATCAGCCGTGCCTATACCGGTTTAATCAAGAATGGGCGTCTGAATGTTATTGAAGACGACAAGGGTAGAGCTGATTGGAAGGCGATTAATAATAATCGGCAACAGATTTTCCGCTGGTTGCGTGGAGATTCACCTGCATCAATGCGAAAAATAGTTGAATTAATGCCGGCGATAGAAATTGCATTACCTGCATCGAGGTTAGCTCGAGTGCGTGGTGATACAAAAAATTATTTAGCTTCAATTGCAATACAGCGTTTTGCGGATGCGATTAGCGAAATCTTATTAGAGGGGCGTGACATGTCACACCATATTAATAACGTAGTGATTGCGTTAAATGCGATACCACGCCAGACCAGCGTACATTAAGAGGCAAGACCAATGCTAAGAACAACTGAAATGATCACATACTGCAATGGTTTTTTGTTGAATGGCCAACCTGCAGACAGGCAAAAAATTGAAGATATTTTCGAAGGTAGGCGAGTTGCCGCGCTCAGTGTGTGGGAGCAATACGAGCAGCAAAAACAAAAACTGATGTTAAAAAAACTCACGCCTGAGCAGTACAAAAATGCTTGCCGCGATATTGCACGCGCATTGGGGGTGTAGCGTGAGGCCATCAGACCTACTTCTAGATTTTGGGCGACCAGTGGCCTATTACCCTGGTTTAGTTAAACGCTTTGGTAGTGTGAATGCGGTGATATTTTTTAGTCAGATATTTTATTGGCAAGATAAAACTGAATCTGAGCTTGGGGTTTATAAGTCCGCCGAAGACATTACATCTGAAACCGGATTAAGTTACCGCGAACAACTCACAGCCAGAAAGCATTTGGTTAAACGGGGCGTGTTGATTGAGACGGATAAACGATTAGAACACAAAATATACTATCGTATAGATTGCGACCAACTTGACCAAATAATGTCACAACCTATTGATAATCTCCCAAATGCGCAAAGCGCAACTGGGGAAAGTCACAATGGGGATTTCGCGGAACAACAAAACGAACAGCCGCCACAAGACAAATTCGACAGTGGCGGTGAAACAAATCCGCAATCCGATCCTACAGAGATTACTACAGAGAATACTACAGATAGTAAAAACCCTTCTTGTCCAGTTGCTTCACAACCAGACGAAAGCTCAAATGATAATTCATTTGTGACTCGCCACCCAAACGCTGTTGTATTCAGTGCCAAGAAACGGCAATGGGGGACTGCTGATGATTTGCTATGTGCGCAGTGGATATCCAAGCGAGTAAAAGAGCTTTACGAAAATGCTTCCGAATCAGACGAAGATGTCGAGCCCCCGAAAGAACCTTGCTGGGCTTTATGGGCTAATGATGTTCGGTTGATGCGCACAATTGATGGCAGAACGCATAGGCAAATCTGTCGATTATTTGATAGGGCAAATAAACACCCATTTTGGTGTAAGAACATTCTCAGTCCCAGCTCGCTTAGGAAACAGTGGGATCAGCTTGTGCTAAAACTTGCAGATATCTCACATAGTGAAGATTGCTTGCCTAATCAAGCTCACTGGAATAGTGCTGAGGGATGGGAGAACACACTATGAAAAGCTTAATTTCAGCTATTGAAAACAGAGATAGCAACAAATTAGCCAGTTTGATCCCACTCACTAGTAAACCTACAGGTATTAACGATCACGCTGAAAAGTTGGTTGATATGTTATTTGATAATTTGGTGCAAATTTTCCCAGCCGCAAAGCATACCGTATTTTCAAATAAAGATGATATTTCGGCTACTAAGCGGCAATGGGTGCTTGCATTCATCGAAAATGGAATTACCTCTGTTGAGCAGCTGAAAGCAGGAATGAGTATCGCTAGACAACAAGAATCTGATTTCTGGCCATCTTGTGGGAAATTTATTGGATGGTGTCGAGAGGGCATGATGCAGGTGATGGGAATTCCTTCGGTTTGCGAGGTTATGGCTGAAATGAAACGCTATAGCAATATGGAATGGCGGTACCCTTCGGTTGAAGCATTCCCGTGGAAATCTCCCATTATGTATTGGATTGTGCCGGAAGCTAGACGCCGTATGAATCAATATAATTCATCAGATAAAGAAGTTCAGGAATCTATAAAGAAACAACTCGTAAATTACTACAACCGACTACAGGACGGGAAACCAATACCGCCAATAAAACAGTTAATTGGGCAAGTTAAAAGAGGTGTTTCTCCATCAGAATTAATCGATAAAGATGGCAAGTATCGCTTGATTGGGGAAGAAGTGTTAAAGGAAATTAGGGCTAAAAACACACCAAAAGATAAAGGTTAAAGAGTTTAAGTAGTTAACAAGGCTCGACCAAGCCATCGACCAATAAATTAGAGGCAGACCAAAATGATAATTAAAGACCCACTTACACACGAGTCACTCGTGCGTGATAACCCACCTATATTACCTGATGATGGATTGGACCATTCGCCATGTCATATCGATCGCTTGCATATAGCTGCGAGAGCTAGAACAAAAGCGCCACATCAGCCAGAACTGAAACCACAAAAGCCGAGGTAGCTATGTCAGGTAATTATTTACCAGATGGACTGCCTCATAATCGTGCTTTATGGCCAGAAGAATATCGCGAACTGGAGCAACTTGATTTATTAGCTAGCCGTCTCATTCGGAAACTGAAAAATCGAAAAATATACAGAGAGCGAGTGCTGGTGGAAATTGGAAAAGCACCTGCAGTACATCAGGAATTTTTTAGAGATAGATTGAATCACTGGCGTGGGGTGATGAAGGTATGAGTACAGTAACGGTAAATTCATATTTCTCAGGTGCAGGCTTAATGGATATTGGGTTGATTCAATCAGGCATTCATATTGGGCAAGCTTTTGAACTGGATAAATCAGCATGTAAAACATATCGCCACAATTTAGGTGATCATGTTAAAGAATGCGATATAGCTCAAGAGTTGGTTTTGGAACAAGATTCATGTGATGGAATGATATTCACTTATCCGTGCACTAAATACAGCACTATCGCTGATATCCACGGAATTCGTACTGGTGATGAGTTATTTCTACATGCACTACGTCATTTAGCGATTGCTAGACCTGAATTTTATGTGGTTGAGAACGTTCCGGGGATGCGTGCATTCCCTGTTGTGATGGAAGCTATGCAGAAAATGCCTGATTATTACGTTAATGTATTCTGCCCTATTAAGTCAGAAACTTGGCTACCCCAAAAACGTAGTAGATTAATAATCATTGGCACAAAAAGAAGCTTTATACCTCGCTCACCTGAAAACCATAAACCAATTAAGTTAGTGGATATTCTAGAAATTGAACCTGATATAAACATTCCGCGCTCAGTGTATTCAAGGATGAATGGTGAATATAGAGATTTACCCATAGTCAGCAATCCCGTTAGTGGTGATCTTGCTCCAACTTGCGTTGCTCACTATGCAAAAGATAAAAGCACACGCCTGATCGCTGATAAAACATTTCCTATGGGAGTTCGTCCATACACAGTGCGTGAATACGCGAGATTGCAAGGCGTTCCTGATTGGTTTGAATTCCCAGTTAGTCAAACTGATGCTTATCGTCAGATTGGTAATGGCGTTTCTGTTCCAGTTGGTGCATGGATTGGAGCTGAAATAAAACGGTATATGAGTAGCTCATTTTAGAGAGGCAAGACCAATGATAAAACCTTACTTAGTATTTATTGTGATCTGGTGTGTAGTTGTTACTGCAATAGGAGTTTTATTCAATGGCTAAATCATCGGCAGAACGTAAAGCAGAACAACGTAAACGACAAAAGCAATCAGGGCTCACTAAAATAGAGTTGTTTCTTGATGAGCAGGAATTAGAAATGCTCCAAAGAAATTGCGCATTACGTAGACCAGGGAGAGAGCCGTATGAGATAGCTGAATACCTCTCAATGTTGATTAGAATTGATGACCGTTCAGTTATATCATTAATTACAGAACTAAATAAAAAACGCTGTAAAAAATGTAATGAACAACTACCGGTAGCTGAATGTTGTCTCAATGGTAGTTTTGAATGTTGGAATACATTAGGCTGGCATGAATTGAAGTTAACTATTTAACATACTAATATAATAAGCAGGTAATGAATTGCATTCTGCTTATTATATATTTTATTTTCCGAGATGTATTTTGGGAATATTTATATTATTAGAGAATATCATTACTTCTCCCCCAGTCTTTTTCTCATGAGCTGTATATTGTAAATTGTATTCTTTAACTCTGAATTTATTATAAATGTTTTTTATTTCATCATGATTGTCATAAGATACAATCCAGTATGGGAAATTGGTATCATCTAATGCGTTCATTACTGCTACATGGTCGTCATGATCATAAAAATTACGGTATAACCCTTGGCCTTTAACATAGTATGGAGGATCAAGGTAAAGTAATGTTTTTTCAGGTGATTGTATAGGTAAAGATTTTAATAAAGCTATAGTATCTAGATTATATATATGAATCCTAGCTGAATAATTAGCTATTTTTTCGATTCTTTTTAGTAGTTCATTTTTATTAAACCTAACATCCAATTTCCATTTTCCTGACTGTGTCTTTCCACCTATCACGCCAGCTTTTAATATTCCTGAACGATTTGTTCTATTCAAAAAAAATGTAGCAAAACCAATCTCTAAGGTTGAATGGTTACCAGAGTTCAATAAAATATCTTTTTGTTTTTCCCAATTTTCAATATTAATTATTGTATCATGGACAAGTCTACTGAAATTTTCGGTATTATTAAGAATAGAATCCCAAAAACTATATATAGCAATATCAATATCATTTATGTGAACATGTCTAACATATTCTTGCAAAAGAAGCTCTAAAGCAACCCCTGCTCCACCAGCATATGGTTCAATATAAACGCCATCATTGAGTGAATTTTCATCAATTAATGATTTGATATAATAAGATAGTTTACCTTTTCCCCCAGGATAACGTAGCGGAGTATAGAACATTTAAACCATCCATTTTATAAAGTTAATGACCCGTATAATTGTATAGTAAAATCAACAAGATGTCTATTTTCTCACCTTGTTGATTTTGAGGGGGTTATTTCCAGATTTCTTCTAATAGTCGTTGAAAATTATCCCATTCAGTATTGACAGCCTCTTTTGTTGGCAAAAAACTGGGATTGTGAACGTATTGTTGCAGAGAGCCAGCTGATTTAGTTATTTGACTTGAAGCTGCCATAATAGCTTTGGATTCATAGCCCAATAATTTTTTATTTTTGTGTAAGAATTCAGTGCAAATTACTACTTTATCATGTAATCCGGGCTCTCTCCCTTTGTGAGTTTTCTTAAATTCGTCAGAAAGATTATTTTCTTCAGCGAAGACAGTTACAGATAAATCAATAAATATTCTAAGCATTATTGAAATAGATATTGTAGCCTCATCAAATCTAAGATTTTTTTTCAACTCAGTGAATATTCTTGAGCACTTCTTGTGCGATTTAAAATTCAAGCGGATATTGGCAGGAATTACATAGTTTCTATTTGATGTTGGGGGTCTAGTGAATTTTAAATCCTCAATGTCTGAGGTTGAATCAACATTCATGGGATTGTCTGATAATCCATCTGTATCAGATATGACATCAGAGCCATCAGTCATTGGTTTTGGAGAAAAAGATGTCGGAGATGGTTTTTCTGGTTCTGGCAGATCAGCATTATTTTCTTCTACTTTATTTGAATCATCCTTATTTATCCCATCGATGATCTTCCAAGGTTTAGATAATAAAGATGTACTAGCAGAAACACCTATCTCAATAATAAAGTGAGTTCTATCAGTTTTACTTCGAATACGATTGACTGTGAATAAAGTTTTTCCTTTATCATCTTTTTCAGTCATTGCATCTAAAATTTTACTAAGTTGTTCTAAGAATCTAGAATGAGCTTGATAGCAGTATAAATAACCGTCATTAACTTGAATATTCATACTTCTTCTAACATCGGGATCATCAAATAAACGGCTAATGTTTGTGATTCTTACATGCTTTTTAAATTCATCTATATTTTTTGCATCATAATTATATTGAATATTCTCAAACAATTGATGCCCGAAAGATAATTTCCCATTTCTCGCCATATGTCGAGCCTTTTCTGGTGATGTCCATTCAACTCTACCAACACCATTATTTTGACCAGTATGTTTCATATTCACCCAATGGGCGTAAGAGTCATCTTCAAATACAATACAATTTTCTACACTATCTATAATGGTATTTAGCGTAGGCTGTATTTTCTCAAAAATTTTTCTTATCTTTTCATTCGACGTTAGCTCTGGTGATAACAGTAGCTTTAGGGCTGTAACCCTACGATTTCCTTCATCAACAATATAAAATCCAGCTTCATCTTCGCTCTCGTGGACAAGAATATTTTCGGATGGATCTAAACCTTTTGATGCAATATCTTTTGCTAACTTAATAATTTTATCTGATTGAATTTCTAACATTTTAGAAATTGCATCTCTTTGATTATCGGCCGAATCAGGGAATCTAGGATTGTTAATATCTAATAATAACTTATTTACTTTTATTGTTTTTCTCATTGTCATCTCTATTTATTCCTTAAGTAGAGTATAAAGATATAAATTTGGCTTATGATACATGGTTTTTCAATTAGTATAAACATGCTATATTAGAGGTGGACTGAACACCCAATCTTAACACTTTCTGTGTCTACTGAGAGAAAAAGTATGGCACAGCATGGCTTTATCAAAATGTCTAATGATACTCTTGTACCGGCTAACCCCGCTGCGAGAGATTTTTTGCATTCAAAAATCAAATGTGGTGATGTGCTTTATGGCGATTTCAAGAAAGCACGTAATCCACGATTCCACCGTAAATACTTCGCACTACTCAATCTAGGGTATGAATACTGGGAACCAACCGGCGGCACAATTTCGCCTGAAGAAAAAGAGCTGGTTCGTGGTTATGTTAAATTCCTCTCCTATTACACTGATAATGATGACGCCCTTCAATCAGCAGCAGACGTTTATCTCGATGAGATAGCACAGAAACGCGCCCGTAACATTTCAGCGACCAAATCTTTTGATGCTTTTCGTTATTGGGTGGTTGAGCAATCTGGCCATTATGAAACTTTTGAAATGCCTGACGGCAGTCTACGCCGTGTCGCTAAATCAATCAGCTTTGCCAAAATGGATGACCTAACTTTTGGTGAGCTCTACAAAGCCACGCTCGATGTGCTTTGGAACTTCATTTTATACCGTAAATTTCCTACGCAACAAGCCGCTGAAAATGCAGCTGGCCAACTATTAGATTTTACCTAAGAGGCAAGACCAATGACCAAAAAATCAAAGACAAAAGAAGAGAAGCAATGGCTATCAGATGTAGCCGATCTCGGCTGTGTCTGTTGTCGCAATATGGGGTATGGACCATCACTGGCGGAAATTCATCATACACGAGCAGGGCAAGGTATGGCGCAACGAGCCAGCCATAAAGATGTACTGCCTTTGTGCCCACCTCATCACCGCGCTGGTTATGAAACAGGCTTTCATGCAGCCCCTAAATCATGGCAAGAAATTCACGGTACCGAAATTGAATTATTGGAACAAACCAAAAAAGAAGTGATGGAGTTGCGCGCATGTCGAGTATAAAAAGTATTTCTGATGGCTTGGTATTAGACAAAGAGCGCGAAGCATGGCTTCAAAATTGGTTATCTAAGTTTGGAGCTTGGGTTTATAGCGGACGGTTAGAGAAAAGACAAAGCAGTATTATTGCTGAGTTTATGGCAACGGTTGAACGGCGTGACTATCCTGAGCGAGAAATGTGTAGTGATGACGATGGCATGTTGATCACTAAAGTTGTCGATAAAATTTATCACATAGACCGAATAGCATTTACCCTCTTATTGTTACGTTATGCCTTTGGTAGCTCTGATCGCGCTATTGCTCGTTATTATTATGGCATAGCGAAACCAAGGCAAATGGTCCGTAGGAATAGAACGGTTGAATATAGGCAACCATCGATGTCCACTTGTAGGCGCGAAGCAAAAGAAATTATTAGTTATGCTGAGTATTTAATTTATCCACATCTCTATGATGCGTTTAAAAACCGCGATAATGAGTGGAAAATGAAAAATAATAGCAAGAACATGTTGACATCTTTGATCCAATGATCCATCATTTAAGTATAAGTTGCCGTTTTAGTAACAGTGACGAACTAACCCAGCCAATGCGCTGGGTTTTTTGTTTTTAAAATCAAGTAAAGCTTGCTGTTACCTTTGTTCAGAGTTACATGTGTATTCACGACCAATAAGCGACCAAAGGTATAAAATATCATGTTAAAACATAATGGTATGACAGAAGAGGCAAGGCTTGTTTTTAATGCAGTTACAGATGAACCTGCAACAGTTGGTGAAGTTTCGCAATTTACTGAACTCACAAATTCTTGTTGTCAGTTAATACTGACACAGCTTTCAATGGCTGGGCTTATCAAAGAGAACGTCAAAGAAAGAACATATCAAAACATCTAAAACTGTGAAAATGGGCGACTGTAAAAGTGTTGGTAGCACTCTTACAGTCATTCGCCCGTTCCGCTAGATCACGGACAAACTAAAGCCCACCGCTTATGTGCACAAAGCATGGTGAAGTTTATCAAAAAAGGTTTCCCTGATCTATGAAAAATACTGTAAATTTAAACAGTGTGACTTTAGTCAATGATGACTCACTCAGCTATATAAAAACACTTCCAGACAACTGTATTGATTTAATCGCAACTGACCCGCCATACTTTCAAGTAAAAGCGTGTAGTTGGGACAATCAGTGGGAAAATGTCACGGCTTACCTATCATGGCTTGATGAAATGCTTGCTGAATTTTGGCGCGTTCTAAAGCCAAACGGTAGCTTATATATGTTTTGTGGCTCAAAGCTGGCTGCTGATACGGAAATATTAGTTCGTGAGCGATTCGATGTACTTAATCACATCATTTGGGCTAAACCGTCAGGGCCATGGCGAAGAGCGTGTAAAGCTGATCTGCGTAGTTTCTTTCCAAGCACAGAGCGCATCATATTTGCAGGGCATTACCAAAGCCCTTACAAGGGGAAAAGCAGTGAATATCTGCAACAATGCCGTGAACTCAAAGAAAATGTTCTTAAGCCATTAATTGAATATTTCAAGCAAGCCCGTGATTCGTTAGGGATAACAGCAAAAGAGATCCACAAGGCAACAGGTAAGCAAATGGCCTCACATTGGTTTAGTTATAGCCAGTGGCAGCTACCAAGCGAAACGGATTATTTGAAGCTTCAGGATTTATTCAAGCGTGTTGCTGAGGAAAAATTAAGTAAAAACACGTTAGATCGTGAACACGCTGAACTGGCGATGGAGCAAGCCACATTAAGGCGTGAATATCATGAACTGGCTGAACAATATCAATTGTTACGTCGTCCTTTTACTGTGACCGTTGATATTCCTTATACAGATGTTTGGAATTATTCATCTGTGCAATATTACCCCGGCAAACATCCATGTGAAAAGCCTTCAGCGATGATGGAACACATTATCAATAGTAGTAGCCGCGAGGGGGATGTGGTGGCGGATTTCTTTATGGGTTCAGGCGCAACAATTAAAGCAGCATTAAGACTTAATCGTCGTGTTATTGGTGTTGAGTTGGAAACTGAACGGTTTGAACAAACGAAAGAGGAAATAAGCAACATGAAGTTATAAAGCGGACAGACCGTGTAGCCGAAAGGTAGCAATAGTTGGGTAATAACCAACTCCCGAGTCTCCAAGTAGAGAGCCAGCTTTGCATCTGGTTAGGGTTAATAAGCAAAGAAGCACCGGTGACGAAGCATGACCGCCAATTATGCACTGGTTAGATCCAACGGGGAGTAGAGACGAACTGGGGTGACGAACTCAAGGGCATGAGCGAGGGCACTGCGAGAGTGTGTCTTTTCTATAATGACAAGGTAACTTCAAGTGGTAGGCCTGCCGCTCTTGAAATCCACCCGCAAAGCTGGGAGTTACCTTTTCATTGTAGTGAATGCCAAGGCTGATTACTTATTTATTTTTTTATTATTTTCTCTGCTTTAGATCTATGCGTTGATACGAGACGGTCTATTTGCTAGGTTAAAACAATGTATAAAAAATACGGCAGGGGCATTATGGATTATTATTTAACGAAAAGTGGTCGCGATGGAGTGGTCATACTGCACAAAAAAACATGCCCTCAACTTACTCAGTATGGTAGCACTACTTATGTAGGTTACTATTTTGGTGAATATGGTGCGTTACAGAAAGTTAAAAGCATGACTACAAACACTGTTATTATTTGCTCTGCATGTATGACAGATACCGAAGTGGGAAATGCCGCTAAGAATATAATGGACTGTAAATAATTCTATAATGTAGCAAACAATCAAATATAAGAGGTCGCCTAGTGCGGCCTTTTTCGTATATAGCCACCGCAAATCACTATCAACATGTTTAATTACTGCAATGACGTTGCTGGTGGTCGTTTTGTAAAACTGTGAATTTGGCTTAAGTATTATTTATCTATCCCATGTATTATCTCCTTGCGTACGCAACAATAGGAGATATGCATGAATTACTATGTTCACACATCTAAAGATGCACAAGGTGATTACGAAGTTCATAGAGAAGGGTGTAATCATATGCCTGCAATCTTGAATAGAAAGCCTCTTGGTAATTTTTATACTTGTGCAGCAGCAGTTCAGATGGCGAGAAGCTTAGGGTATATTCCGGCAAATGGGTGTTATTGGTGCAGCAAGGAATGTCATACATCTTAAGCTATCAAGTGTGAATTAACTAAAGGTCACTTCGGTGGCCTTTTTTATTGTCTAAAATAAGGAACGTAACTATGTATGCACTTAAATTAATGACAGAACGTGACGGTCGCAAAGTTGAAGAGTCACATTATTTGGGAAATATGTTTAGACTGGAGTTTTATCCAGTAGTTGATAACCCTGATATTGCTGCTCGATTGGAATACACAACGAAAGAAGGTGTCCCTGCGTTTGATATCAAGCGAACTGATCATGCTTACGTTACTACGGTAACGGGTGATACGGTTCGGGTTATCTGCAGAGGTAAAACGCCTTCTCATTAACTGTTAAGAGAATAAATAATTTATGAGCACATCATTAGGGATAACCCTAGGTGCTGCTGGCGGCGGTGCTATGGGTGGGTTCCTTATTGGTGCCGATTATGGTGTCGTGCTGGGAGCTATTATTGGCGCGTCTGCTTCCGTCATTGCATCTAAAGATAATAACCGGCGAAAGATACTGCATTTTATTCTCGCACTTGGTGCGGGGATCCTCATTGCTAAAGAGGCATCTGAGTTTATTGCTCAAGTATGGGGATGGGATATTAGCTCAAAAATAACAGCGATTGTGATATCTGCTTTATTAATACCCGTGCTAGTGCTGGCGGCAAATAAAGACAACCTCAGAAAGTTGTTTAGCCGTATCGCTGCATCCATAGACAAAAACTTTAGCGGTATCGTACAAGCCATTAAAGATTGGCGAAAAGGGGGTAGCTAATGGATATCTTCTTTAGGTTCTACAGTGAAGCTATCGCGTGGATAGACCTTTATTTTTGGGACGCGGCAGATATTACCTTGATGTCTTCGTCAGCGGTTATTTTATTTTTATGTCGATACCCGAGAATAAGAGACGCCCTCGTTGGAACCGCTTTGTTAATCGGTATGGTTTATCAAATCTACGAGACATTAACGGGATTGAGAATATCAGCCCCATCGGATGTGTATACCGATTTAATTTTGTTCCTGGTTATCTTTGCATCGGGTGGCAACATTATGACGGTCATTGTTATCAGTAAATTAATCGCACGACTCAAATCAATCTGGTTGCAGATAAAGCGGCCTTTTACTTTTATGGTGAAGAAATGAGCAACTTCAAATTCAGTCAGCGAAGCGAAAACAATCTTAAAGGCGTTAACCCTGATTTAGTGAAAGTAACGCGCCGTGCTATTGAGTTAACTGGCATTGACTTCATGGTGATTGAAGGTAAGCGTAACGAAGCTCGGCAGCGTCAATTGGTCGCAAGTGGCAAAAGCCAAACGATGAATAGCCGACATTTAACCGGTCATGCAGTTGATTGCGCCCCATTGGTTAATCGTGAAATACCATGGAATGATTGGTCTAAGTTTAAATTGGTTGCTGATGCCATGCTGCAAGCGGGTAAAGAGTTTGGTATCGATGTTGAATGGGGTGGTAATTGGAAAAATTTTAAAGATGGCCCTCATTTCCAGCTGTCACATAAGTCATATCCGGCATGAATACGCTAACCAAAGTATTAGGGAGTGCTTGCTTGATCCTCATTGCTTGGCTTGGTTGGGTAATACATGATTACGGCAACTTAAAGGATGATTATATTTCACTGAAAAAAGATAATGTTCAATTGGAAAGTGATAATGCCAAGCAATCCGAAGCCATAGCCAAGCAATCATTTGAATTCAACCGCTTCAATCAAATATCCACCACAGCCTATCGTTATGGAATTACTACTGATGCGAATTCAGAAAATAGAGTTATCGAGTATCGAAAGATACTCCAAAAAGAGCCTACCTGTGATTTGTATATTCCTGACTATATTGGTGACAGGTTGTACAACTACGCAAAAGGTTTACGTTCCAGCGCAATGCACACCGATACCGGAGGCGCTAACCGAGCCGATGATAGTACCATTACCTCCAGCAAGATAACGTATTGCCAAGCTGCTTTATGGATAGACCCTTTGATATCAACGATTGATGGCGGTAATGCACGATTTAAGGCTATACGAAAAATAGAGGCTGAACGACATGAAAGTCCCAGTGCAACAAACTCCCCTAAAAGAGATTGATATCGAAATAGCCAGAGAAGTATACAAGGCTTATGAACGTAAATATGGTAGCAGTCAGTCATTTGAGCAAATCATTAAAAGAAGCGGTTTTTGCTGGGCTGAAATAGCGTATCACTTATATGAGCAGGTTCAGCACTTAGAGCAAGCAATACGGGAAATTGAAGCCGAAAGGGCAAAAAAAAGCCCCCTGTAAGCAGAGGGAATTATTAAATAATATTAATTTTTGTTTATGAATAACCCAAATGTCATATGGGTGTGTGGATATTATCAATATAAGTTAAATAATCTAGGTGTAAATTGTTACTAAATACGGAATAGATAATCGATAAGCGCGTAAATGGCTATATAGGTAAAAAATAGCCCCATAAAGGGGCTGAGAAAACAACAAAATAATCCCCAAAATAAACGAGGGTAAAGCAAGCTGTGTGTCGTCTTGCTATCTATAAATATACACATTTAAAGTTAAATATATTACGTAAAACGTTAAATATTAGATTTTAATATTGTAGTTATGTATTGAAATTATTTCATAATGTAACTAGTAAGACGGAATATGAATAAGATAATCAAAAAGCGATTAATAGCCATCAGCTAATCACTGGTGGCTTTTTCATTTATGGAGACAGTCATGTCAGATAAAAAAGAAATAGCCACCCTATCTATAAAGATATCAGTCGATAGCACTGACTTAGATAAGTTAGAAGCGCGGTTAAAACGTATTGCTGGGCTAATGGTCAGAACAGGACTGAAGGAGCCAGCGAAAGGTGGGTTTGTTATTGATCCATACTTTGGCGTTAATGACGGACAGGTGTTTATTAATAGCGCATTCATAACATCGACAACCATTAGCGATGCCATGCAAAAAGCTGCAAAAGAAGGCGCTAGAAGAGGTGCTGAGCAAGCGCGGTTTGAAATAACCACAGGTATTAATGATAACCACGAGCAATCATCCGCTATGGCTAAGCTTGATGTTAGTGAAGGTGGCGGCGTTGTCTATGTTGATAAGTTAGAAGCTGTACCACTAAGCAAAGCGGCTAAAGCTACTATTGCAAGTGTTAGTGAATCAATATCTCATGAAGAGTCTGAGTTCGATAAGTATAAGCAACAGGTTGAGTCTGAGTTCAAGCAACTACAATCTTTAATTATAGCAATGCAGCATACGCAAGCTAGCTCTGATATGGCTAATGCTGGTGCTATTGAACAAGCTCGCGCTGAGATTAAAAATAGGTCTATAGCACTTTAATTCTAAAGGTGAAGTATGTGGGTATTAATATTTGCTATGTATGCCGCGCCGTTTTCAGATAATGATTTCGCATCAATTAGATCACAGGAGTTTGAAAGTGAATCGACTTGTAACGTAGCAAAGCAAGTTATTGAACGTGAATTCAAAACAGCAAAGTCAATAAAGAGCATTGCAGCATGCGTTAAAAAATAGCTAATCACAAAGCCTACTTTCGAGCGGGCTTTATAATAGGCTAAGGAGATAAACACGATGGCTAAACCGGACTGGGGGACGCTACAGCAACAGTTCCTCACCGAACATGCTATATCAGGAATATCCCCTAAAGATTGGTGTGAAGACCAGGGACTCAATTACGCAACAGCAAGGCGATATATTAAAAGACCAGCTGTGCAATCTGCGCAAAAAACTGCGCACAAGAAATTGCGCACTGCGCAGACTGAAGATAGCGCAAAGTCATTATCAAAAGACAAAGAGCTTACCCCACAGCAAAAGCGGTTTGTTGCTGAATACCTGATAGATGGCAATGCAACACAAGCAGCAATAAGAGCGGGCTATAGTGAGAAAAGCGCTAGAAATATTGGGCAACAGCTACTAGCCAAAACTAGCCTTGCAAATGAAATTGCGCACCAGCAACAACAGTCTTTATCTCGTACATTAATTAAAGCTGATGAAGTACTCGCTAAAGCATGGAACCTCGCGACATTTGATGCTAATGAGCTCTCGCAATATCGTAGAGGCTGCTGCCGTCATTGTTGGGGGTTCGGTTATCAGTACCAATGGCGTGATGCTGTCGAGTTTGAAGAAAAGCAACTGGAAGCAGTTGAAAGAAAAAAGCGAGAGCCGTTAGATGTCGGTGGTTATGGTTACAATCACACAAAAGAGCCTAATTCAGAATGCCCTCGCTGTCACGGTGAAGGCATTGGCCAGCCTTTTTTCCCTGATACACGAAAACTTAATCCTGATGCTGCGCTAGCCTATTCTGGCGTGAAGCTAGGTAAGAATGGCGTAGAAATACTCTCAATAAACCGAGAGCGCATGTTTGAAGCTGTTATGAAGCGCTTAGGATTAGCAGACAGTGAAGCCGCTCAACGTATTCTCGAAATAGAGCTGGAGCGTAGGAAATTAGAGGTCGATAAGCTGCGCAAAGAGCTCGCTAGTAATACTGATGATGAGAAACCTACCCCAGTCGCTATTAATATTAACGTTATCGATGCAAGGGTAGATGATGATAGCTCCGACGCTTAATATTCCTCAGGCGAGATTCTTGGTAATGCCTCACAAGTTTAAAGCTTACGTCGCGGGTTTTGGCTCGGGGAAAACTTGGGTTGGATGTGGCGGCATCTGCAAAGGTATGTGGGAGTTTCCTTTAATCAATCAGGGATACTTTGCGCCAACCTACCCACAGATACGCGATATTTTTTACCCCACTATCGAAGAGGTTGCTTTTGACTGGGGATTAAAAGTAAAAGTTATTGAAAGTAATAAAGAGGTTCATTTTTACGAGGGCAGAAAATACCGAGGCACGGTGATTTGCCGTTCTATGGAAAAACCCGAAACAATTGTCGGCTTCAAAATTGGTAATGCCCTGATAGATGAATTAGACGTCATGAAAGCTGATAAAGCCCAAAAGGCGTGGCGTAAAATTATTGCTCGTATGCGTTATAACGTGACTGGCTTACGAAATGGTATCGATGTAACAACAACCCCAGAGGGATTTAAGTTTGTTTATCAGCAATTCGTAAAAGAGGTTAGAGACAAGCCTGAGTTAAGTGCGTTATATGGGCTTGTTCAAGCATCTACGTTCGACAATGAAAAGAACCTACCGCCTGACTATATTCCCTCACTGATGAGCTCTTACCCGCCTGAGCTAATTAAGGCTTATTTGAGGGGGCAATTCACTAACTTAACAAGCGGTACCATTTATCACACCTTCGATAGAAAGCTGAATAATTCAGAGGAAGAAGAGCAGCCCGGAGAAACGCTTTATATCGGCATGGATTTCAACGTCGGTAAAATGGCAGGTGTTATTCACGTTCTTCGATTGGGGTTACCCCACGCTGTTACCGAAATTATCAACGCATATGACACACCGGATATTATTAGGATCATTAAAGAGCGATTTTGGTTTTATGACGGCTCTGACTATAAAAAGGTGCGTGAAATTTATATTTATCCTGATGCCTCAGGCGATTCGCGCAAATCAAGCAATGCCAGTTCAACCGATATTGCACAACTAAGACAAGCCGGCTTTCACGTCATTGTTAACGATTCAAATCCACCGGTTAAAGATAGGATCAACTCCATGAATGCAATGTTCTGTAATGCTAATGGAGAACGCCGGTACAAGGTTAATGTTAAACGTTGTCCTATCTATACCGAATCGTTAGAGCAACAGGTATGGGCAGATAATGGCGAGCCGGATAAGAAATCGAATAAGGACCATCCTAATGATGCGGGTGGTTATTACATCATTAAGCAATTCCCAATTGTGAAGCCAGCCTTCGATATAACTTTAGGAACAACCTTTTAATGAGTACAAACAACGTCGATTTTACTCGCCCTGAATACAAAACGGCTGCGCCTCAATGGAAGTTAGTTCGTGATGTGTGTCGCGGTGGCGAGGATATAAACACTTATTTGCCTGAGCTTATCGAGCAGGATGATGCCCGTAAAAAGAAACGTAACAAGGACTATCAAGACAGAGCGGTGTTCTATCCTATAACGGGTAATACGCGTAACGGCATGATAGGCATGGCGTTTAAAAAGGATCCTCTGGTTGCTGTTATCGAAAAGCTTTCCTGTCTAAAAGAGGATGCGGATGGTGCAGGTTCAAGTATTTACCAGTTGGCTCAATCCTCTCTTGAGTCGGTGTTAGAGGTGGGGCGACATGGATTATATGTTGATTACAACAGTGATTCTAAATTGCCTTACATTTTTCAGTATCAAGCTGAAGATATCATTAACTGGCGTACAACACGTATTAATGGGCGCACCATGTTAACCCTGGTGGTATTGCGTGAAACTGTTGAGGAAGAGGACGGGTTTGGTTTTAAGGATGCCATTCAATACAGAGTATTAGCCATTGAAGAGGGGCATTTCGTTTGTCGGGTTTATCGTAAGGCTGATGGGCAAAGCGTATTTCAAATAGACTCTGAATACATCCCAGAACGTGCAGGCAATGGCGTGTGGGATGAAATCCCGTTTACGTTTATTGGGGCTCAAAATAATGACCACACGATAGATGAGGCACCTTTGCTAGGACTGGCAAAGATTAACTTAGGGCATTATCGGAACTCAGCCGATTATGAAGACTCTGTTTTCTTTTGTGGTCAAGTTCAGCCATATCTCGGTGGATTAGATACAGAGTGGCGAGATCATTTGGAAAAAAAAGGAATGCTAGTGGGTTCTCGTTCCCCCATTATGCTGCCTAAAGAAGGTTTTTTTGGTTACGCTCAAGCACAACCTAATATGTTAGCTAAAGAGGCGATGGACAGTAAGCGCGATTACATGGTTGCGTTAGGCGCTCAATTAGTTTCTACGGATAGCAAGGTAAAAACTGTTATTCAGTCCGTAGGGGAACAGAACGCTCAAACTTCCATCCTCAGTATTTGCTGTTCAAATGTGTCTGAAGCATTGAGTAATGCCTTAACATGGTGTGCTGAATATTTAGGTCTCGATACGAGTGATATTTCGTTTGAGATTAACAAAGACCTTGTTAACCACATTGTAGATAGTACGATGATCCGCGAGATAGTTTCAGCATGGCAATCGGGTGCGACTCGTCGGTCTGATCTGGTTCGTAGTTTACAAAAATATGATGTTATCAATCCTGCGGATGATGTTGACGTTGTTGTCGATGAGCTTAATAACCAACAGCCAGTAATGACGGGTGAGCAATGAGTACGGTTAATGCGTTACTGACTGATGAACTCATTGCACACGCATTATTTTCAGGGCGGTATTCAACCGGTGTTGCCAAGCGAATGTTAAAGGCACTGAATGATTTTGACGCAGAGCTAACAGCAGCGGTGATCATTTCACTTGATGATGCCAATATTGAGACAAATAGTTTTACGGCTAGGCGGTTAGAGTCATTATTATCCAGTGTTAGAAACATCAATAAAAAGGCGGTTGAAGGTGCTCAATTGTTGTTATTGGATGAACTTAAAACCCATGCGGTCTATGAGCTCGGTTATTACTCATCACTCTTTGAAGCATTACTTCCCGATGCGGTGTTACGTCACTATCCTTTAATGAGTATTACTGAAGAAATGCTATATACGTCAGTTTTCGCAAGACCATTTCAAGGTAAGTTACTGGCTGAATGGTTTGATGGTTTAGAAAAGGATCGCATGACTCGCATTAACAATGCCGTTCGAACGGGATACTTAAACGGGGATAGTGCGGTTGATATTGGTCGTAAAATTCGCGGACATGCAAAGCAAGGTTATAAAGATGGTGCTTTGCAAATGAGCCGTGCTAACGCTACGAGTATTGCTAAAACAGCGGTGAATCATTTGCAAGTTACCGCCAGAGACCAATTTGTTGATGTGAATAAGGATTTAATTGACTGTCGGCAATGGCTATCGACGCTCGATAGTAAAACGTCGAATGATTGCATTATTCGTGACCGATTGAAGTATACCCTTGAGGGGAAGCCTATTGGCCACAAAATTCCATACAAACAAGGCCCCGGTAAAATACATTGGGGATGTCGTTCAACCGAAACGTTGATCCTTAAATCGTGGCGTGATTTAGGCATTAATGCTGATGAAATGGACGAAGGCACTCGCGCGTCAATGGATGGGCAAGTTTCTGCTAAGACGACGTATTTAGAATGGATTCAAAGGCAACCCGAATGGCGACAGCGCCAAGTGTTTGGTGAAGTGCGGTTCAGGTTGATGAAAGAGGGCGGCATGGCCCCTTCTGAGTTTTATACCGATAAAGGCGAATTTATTCTGTTATCTGAATTAAAAGCGCTGGATGAACGCGCATTTAAAGAGGCGGGTTATAGCTAATCAATACACTATTTAACAAGGTCACTTCGGTGGCCTTTTTTTATACCTAAATTCAGCTAAGGGCTGAACTAACTCAACGCGCTAGGCGCATTCAATCCCAAGGGGAATCACATGTTATTTATGAATATCGAACGCAAATACTACACACAGGCTGGTGGTGAGGATAAAGGGGGCGGCGCTGGTGGTGCACCCGAAATCACGCCTGAAATTCAAACCCTTATCGATCAGCAAGTTTCTCAGCAAGTGTCCGGGTTAAAAACCAAAAATACGGAGTTGCTCGGCAAAATTAAAGAGCAGGGCGATAACTTAAAACGCTTTGACGGTATTGACCCCGACACGGTGAAAGGGATGCTTAAACGCTTTGAAAATGATGAAGAAGCCAAGTTAATTGCGGATGGCAAAATCGATGATGTGATCAATAAGCGCACTGAGCGTCTGCGTGGCGATGTTGATAATCAATTGAAAGAAGCTAACACCCGAGTGGAAAAAGCGGAAGCCTTTGCAAATAAATTCCGCGCGCGTGTTCTGGGTGATGAGATTCGTTCAGCGGCGGGCAAGGCAGGCGCATTAAGCAGTGCGCAAGAAGATTTAATTTTACGTGCCAAAGGCATTTTCCAAATCAACGATGAAGGTCAGGCCATCGCTGTTGATGATGGAGGCAATTCTATTATGGGGAAAGATGGGCGAACGCCGCTATCACCGGTTGAATGGATTGAATCCTTAAAAGAAAGCGCACCCCACTTGTTCCCAGCAGCTTCGGGTACGGATGCAGGTAAACATAAGCAAGGTGGTGCACATCTTAAACGTTCTCAAATGTCCGCCAGCGATAAGGCCGAATATATTCGCCGGTATGGTCGTGACACCTATTTAAAACTTCCAAAAGAGTAAGGGAAAGCAACAATGACAACGACAGTGAATAACGATTTAGTGATTTATAACGACTTGGCACAAACCGCGTTCTTAGAGCGTCGCCAAGATAATTTAGCGGTATTTAACCAAGCCTCTAACGGTGCAATTATACTCGATAACATCTTCATTGAAGGTGATTTCCGCAAACGTGCTTTCTATCAAATTGGTGGTTCCATTGAGCATCGTGATGTTAATTCCACTGACACTGTTGAGAATAAGAAAATTGGTGCAGGTGAATCAGTTGATGTGAAAGCGCCGTGGAAATATGGACCATATGCAACAACGGAAGAAGCGTTTAAGCGTCGTGGCCGTGATGTTTCTGAATTCTCTGAGCTGGTGGGTACAGATGCGGCAGATGCCTCATTAGAGGGATACATTAAATACTCGTTAGCAGCATTAGGCGCTGCGATTGGCAATAATAAAGCCATGGTTGTCACGGCGGATATTGCGACAGATGGTAAGAAAACCCTCACTAAAGGTTTACGCAAATACGGTGATAAGTTTAACCGTGTGAACCTATTTGTAATGCACTCAACTACTTATTTCGACATTGTTGACCAAGCGATTGAGAACAAAGTCTATGAAGAAGCGGGGGTGGTGATTTACGGTGGTCAGCCGGGCACACTAGGCAAACCTGTGCTAGTCACAGATACTGCGCCAGTGGATGCTATCTTTGGTCTTGTACCAGGAGCTGTCACTATCACCGAATCTCAAGAACCCACTTTCCGCTCATTTAATATCAATGATAAAGAGAACTTGGAAATTGGTTATCGCGGTGAAGGGGTGGTTAACGTTGGTGTGCTGGGTTATAGCTGGGATGAATCGAAAGGTAAGAACCCTGATTTAACTGAGTTGGGTACAGCAGGTAACTGGAAGAAGCACTTTAAGAGCGATAAATTAACCGCAGGTGTCATGATCAAGCTGACTGCTGAAGCGGGAAAGTAGTCCTGTCAGCGGATAAAGCGTCCGCTACCGCTGACAGTACCGATGTTGTAACAGTAACGCTCAATTATACCGAGGGGAGCTCGCCAGTTGAGGGAGCTACCGTTAATTGGTCAACAACCGGTGGTAATTTGAGTGTGACATCCTCTAAGACGGGCAAAGCGGGTGGCGCGACAGTGAAATTGACCTCTGATACTGAGGGTAAATTTGTTGTTACTGCGACAGTCGATGAATTAATTCAGGCAACTGATGAAATCACATTTACTGCTAAACCACCTGAAAGTGGTGAATAACTCAAAGGGGCGTGATGCCCCTTTTTTATTTTGGGGGGCGCATGATTGATCCAGATAAAACCTCACTTACCTTTAACAGCTATGCCAGCGTGGCTGATTTAAAGACCTATGCTTCAGAAAGGCAGTTAACGCTTCCTAATGACGGATTAGAGCGATTATTAATTGTGGCCATGGATTATCTTGAATCCCAACAGTGGCTCGGTAAGCGAACGGATATTCACCAGCCGTTATCTTTTCCACGTATTGGCCTGATTCGTGATGGCATTGATATTGCGAGTGATGCTATTCCACTGCAATTAATTAAAGCTCAGTGCCGCTTAGCGGTTGAATCCCAAGAGAATGACCTGCAACCCACCTTAGGGGGCGAAATCATTGCTGAACGTATTGAGGGCGCAATTGATGTGAAATATGCAGAAGGTACGAATACCGGCGCACCGAATTTTGCTTGGTTGAAAGGCTTGCTATCTGGCTTGATTGATATCTCTGAGGGTTTTGCCATTAATACGTTTGCGATGAGGTAGCCATGAATATTTATCAGCGTGGTCATCACACTGCATTAAGAATGCTGAAGAAATATGGTGCTTCGTATCAAGTTAAGCGCGAGGGTAAACATTGGGTTGATGATGAGACGGGAAAAGAGCATCACGAGGCTGAAACCGAGTTTCTGGCCATTGGCGTTAAAGTACAATATAAACCCCGTGATATTGACGGAACGCTTATTCTCGCGACGGATATCAAAATGGTCTTTTCCCCTGACACAGTTATTCAAAAAGGGGATCGGGTATTGGTTGATTGTGTCTGGTTGCGCGTTCAAGAGCCTAACCCAATTAAACCCGCTGACCTTGTTATTTGTTATCAATCTCAATTGAGGGCGTGACATGTCACAATCGTTTATGCGGTCAATTAACCTGTTTGTTGATAATGCTCAAGCGGATATGGAAGCCGTGGTAAAAAAAACAGGGTTTAAAATTCTGGCTCAGTTAGTTCAAATGTCACCGGTAGGTAATCCTGAATTATGGGAAATCAACCAGACGGCAGTGAGTTATAACCAAGCGGTATTTGAACATAATGAGGAACTTCGAAAAGATCCTAATAACCTGACACCTAAGAAACGTCAGTTAAAAAAGCGCGTACGTGTCAATGACTCCATGGATATCAAAGCCCCTTCGGGTTATACCGGTGGACGTTTTCGGGGTAACTGGCAAGTCACGTTTGATTCACCTGCAGAAGGTGAGACTGGGCGAATTGATAAATCAGGCAGAATGACCGTCTCGATGGGAAATTACGTGCTTGAGCACTTCAAGGTAGGGATGAGAGCCATCTATTTTACCAACAATGTGCCTTATGCCTACCCGTTAGAAATGGGGCATTCAAAGCAAGCCCCTAATGGCATGGTGGCTATCACAGCAGAGAATGTGAGTCAGTTCTTTAGAGAGTCCGTTGCTGAGGTGAAATCATGAAGCAATCCGAAATCAATCAGTCAATACGTGTGCTGGTGGCTCAAATTGCTAAGCAAGAAGGACTCAAGGTTGCATGGCCCAATATGGCTTTTGACGAAATTAATTCCCCTTACCTGCAACTGCACATCATGCCCGCAGCAACGGATAATATAGGTTTAGCGCTTGATATGCCAATTTTAAAAGGGGTCATTCAAATAAACATCGTTGGTAAAGCTGGGAGCGGTGATGAACAATTAAGCCTGATGGCAGATAACATCAAAGCTCAGCTAGAAAACGGGCTAGCACTGACTGAAACACTTTATCTCAACAGTGAGCCCAATCAATTACCCCCTCTCACGGGTGACACCAGCTATACGATCCCCATACGTACATCCTATCGATGTGATTCAGTTCGATAACACACCGCCAGTTGGCGGTTTTTTATGCATAAATAAAGAGGTTTATTATGGCGGAATATAGCATTCCTAATGGTTCTACTGTTTCTGTTTCCAGTGGATTTGGTGAAGCAATAGCGATTACAGCGGCATCGAATGCCAATGAAGTCGTTCTCACTGCCGCAAATGCTGGAGATATTAAAGTCGGTGATATTGTGCTCATCAGCGATAGCTGGAGCAATCTAAATGGCCCTAAACTGGTTAAAGCGGTTTCTGCCAGTAATATCACGATTGAAGGCTTTGATAGTACGGATAAATCAAAATATCCGGCAGAAGAAGCAATGGGTACCCTCAAGAAGATTACGGGCTGGACACAAATTAAGCGAGTGACCACCGTGGGCATTGAAGGTGGGGATCAGCAGTCCACCAGCATCCAGTTCCTTGAAGATGATCAGGCTATCAGCATTGATACTTTTAAGAACCCGTACATCATTACTTACACATTAGCCTATAACGCTGATGCAAAACATCATGCTTTATTGTTGGGTTATGATGATAGTAAAGCGCTGGTGGCCGTGCGCTTTTATAACAAACGTGCCGAGCAAGATCGCTACTACTTGGCATCAACCTCGTATAAAGAAATCCCCGACACCGCAGTAAACGAAATTGAAACAACGACCGTTCGATTCTCTTTGCGCTCTAAACAGTCTGTGTACGCACACGCAAAGTAATTTCGGTATCTGGGCTAACAATTGATAAACCAATTTTCACAGGTGTTGTGGGAGACGTGATTTCACTTAATCTCACCATAACACCTGCTAATGCATCGCATCAGAGTGTTGCATGGAATAGCGCTGATACCGCAAAAGCTACCGTGAATACCGCAGGTAAAGTCACACTGAAAGCAGTTGGAAAAGTGACCATCACTGCCACTGTTGATGGTGTGACAGTAAATTCAATTATTACGATTAATGAAAAGGCAAATAATGGCTAAGCTAACCTATAACCCAACACCGACATTTGAGCATACAGTAAAAATCACTACACCGGATGGTAAGCAAGGGGATTTGCCGTTTGTCTTTGTTCACAAGAAAATGAGTGAACTGGATGAAATGGGGAAGGCTGACGATTTAACGGATACGGCTTTCTTACTTCAAATTGCTAAAGGGTGGGGATTTAAAGATCGTGAGTTTAATCACGATAATGTAGCGGAATTTTTTGATAATTATCCGGGAGCGGCTTTCGAAATTTTCACCGCATATCGCCAAGCACTCTTAGGTATCCGTGAAAAAAACTCCTAACGGTTGCACAGGCACTTTACAGTAAGCCACTTTCAGCGATTGAGTTAGATTTGCTGGGGGATCTTGATGACGATGATATTGAGGTCACCCCAGATATAGAAGACTCAGTAATCCTATTTCAAGCGCTATCAACACAATGGCGGGTAAGCATGGATGGTCCTACTGGGATTGATTATACAGTTATCCCCATGCTGGCCAGTGCTTACGGTATTAATGATCTGGCAACCGTGATTAGAGATATTCAACTGATGGAATCAAAGGCTTTAGAATTGATCCATAAAAAATAGGACGAAATGCCGAACCGCTATGCTTAAGACGCTTATAGACTCTTATAAACGCTTATAAAAGTCTACATGGCATACAACTGGGGTTGTTAAGTTAGCTTAAACACTTTAATATGATCGCAGTTATCTTAAGCAGATTGCTTAATTACCAATCAAAATGTCATTAATTTAAACTAACAAGGGGGCTATATGAGAACTGAACATACCAGATCTGTACAAACAATTAGCCATGCAACAGAACTTGTTAATACATTTTTTGATGATAATACTGAAAAGTTTTTCTCTGTTCGTCGCCTTAGTATAAGAAAGGATCCGAATAGACAGTTATTTATTGTTACTATCGAAAATGACAACAAAAGCGATGAATATGAAATTGTTCCTTTTGCTGAGTTATCATATCGTCAAAAAAAGGTTAATGTAGTCGTTGACCCTAGCACGCAATATCCAGAACTAAATCAAAGCATAACTAATGTGATTGAAAAAATTAAATCTTCAATTCTTGGTTACATGTCAAATTATCAGAAGTTGTCTGTCCATTAATAAGATAGTGAGAATGGAATGGCTCCAAACTTTACCAGTAGTTACTCAAAGGATCTGAATAGAAAGCCAGAATGTGAAAGAGAAGATGAGATAGAGTCTTTCCATTATCTTACTGTTGAGGGCGATTTACTAAAAATCACTGAATACGCTCTTACTGGCAGCGAGTTTCATTATTACTCTAAAGTTGTAGCATTAGGTTGTACTACTGAAGGTTTTTATGCAGACCATGCTGAGTTTTTGAGAAGTCACCGATTTTCTGATGAACATATCATTGGTGAGTTGCTTGAGTTAAGAATGCACGCGGAAGAAGATGATACTTTGATTGGGCGTGTTGCTTATAATGACTTCACTTTTTTTGATGGTTCAGCGATAAAGACAGGTAAGCAAATTAGGGGTGTGGCTATTCTTGATGATTATCAGGCTGGTGGTGTAGCTCGTAATGTTTATAAGTGCTTGTTGCTGAAGCATGAATATATAGTGTGTGATAATTTACAAACTATAGGTGGTGGTTCGTTGTGGGTTTCTGGAATTACCAGTATTGGTGAAGTCAGGATCTATGACACCATCCAAAAGAAATTCATTGATGTGTTATCAAAAGCTGGCTGCGGGTATTATAACGGTATAATCCCGTGGAGTGCGGAAGGCTTATCTCAAGCGGATATAGCTAAATGGGAACCTAGGAAGTTATCAATGGACTCTTGCCACCATATAGTGAACATTATCAGCAAAGATAGAATTTACAATAATGACTGATGTAATGTATTAACAGCTAACCCACTTCGGTGGGTTTTTTATTGCCTCTATATTAACATTGACATAACATTGGTTTGCTTATGTCAAATATTGGAGGCGTTATGAATAGGTTACTGATATTTGCAGCTCTTTTATGTTGTGTTTTTACCGTAAATTCTAAGTTGGCTTATACGGCTGATGAGCTGGAAGAAATGATTATTTCCCAAGCTTACCCTGAAACTTTGCGCTCACGCCTAATTAGTGACTCCACTGGAGCGGGGTCATTTGATGAGTGCGTATCAACGATGAAAAACATTATTGATAAGTCTGAGAATTACCCCTCACTGGTAGAACGAAATAGTTTTGGCGTATTTCGCGCTAAGCTCTGGGCTAGTGATGGGTTGTATGAGCTTAACTGCGTAGAGGCAAATGGCAAAGTTTTAGCTGAGCAATATAAATCTGAGTATAAGTAGCATTGTATTTTAGCGTGGTGCCTATCTTATTTTTATTTCACTTCCACCCGCTGGTGGGGTGTAATTTAGATCACATAACAAGTCTCCTAATCGAAGATTTTTGTATTTATTTGATAACATCCGTTAATAAAAATAAAGCTTAGCGGAGAGCACTATGAAATCTAAATCATTAGGCTTAGATCCACTGTATTGGCAAGTTGTTGATTTTGTCATTAATGAGGATTCAGTATCTGAACTGGTATTACAAAGAATGTTTAGCATCACACCTGAAAGGGTTGAACGATTGATGTTAGAGCTTGAAAAGACAGGGGTTGTTTCTAATGGAACGCCTAGAGTTGTTTATGGGTTTCCTTATAGGCTTGAATGGAGAGAGGTCAGTGCTGACCCTCATAATTGCAATATAAGCACGGATAAATATACAAATGTATTGAAATTAGATAAAGGAAAATCAGTAATTTATCAAGATTCGTACAACAGAGGATTTTCAGGTAAGCCTGAGTTTATTATTGATATTCATAGTGATATAGGCTCATATGACAGTATAGAAAC
Source organism: Providencia sp. (assembly GCF_052096715.1). Classification (NCBI taxonomy): domain Bacteria; kingdom Pseudomonadati; phylum Pseudomonadota; class Gammaproteobacteria; order Enterobacterales; family Morganellaceae; genus Providencia; species Providencia sp. Next base: position 4,860 of record NZ_JBQDNB010000024.1, on the reverse strand, counting down.
AGGATCGGTAGATGAGCGATTGAAACATGTGTATTTATCAACATATTGGTCAAGAGAGACTATTGTCGCATTTCACTATGACTCTGAACTCAGAACCTTATTTATAGATGTGGACTTACCAGAAATTGAAGATACACCAGTATCTAACGGCGAACGGCTAAAAACAGCCGAAGAATATTACTATGATTATGCAAGGCATGTACATTCTGTAGCTCTAAGGGTTGCAGGGGTAGCATTTAGAGTGTGTAATGAAATTGATTTTGTTATTGTTGCCGGTTATTCTCAGATATTTAATCATGATACAGGTGAAGAAGAAGATAGGTATCTGATTAATGTAAAATTAAACCGATATAGGTTTGAATGGTTGCCAATAAAAAATATATCACAATGCGATCCTATACAATTTTTATCTGGATTTGATGCAATAGTAAGCATGGCAAATAATTATAAAATGAATATGATTAATTTGAGGTGGTAACTGGATGAAAAAACTACTATTAGGATTTTTACTTTGCTCTGTTGGGTTCGGGGCTACAGCTGATTGGAAGTACTCTGAGAAAGTTGATGAAATGCGAGGTACTACTCAGTATTTAGCCAGTTTAGTCCCAGAGAAAGAAGATGAAGGTGTAGCAATGACTTTAATAGCAGAGGGTTATAAGAATAAAGAGGCATATAACTTTCATTTTTCACTAAATGGCGCTGAATTTGATTGCAAAGTAGGAGAAATCTGTTCTGGCTTTATGAAAGCTGACAATGGTCAAATTAAAGAGTTATTATTTGAAATTGATAAAAAAAATCAGTTATTGGGGTTCGTCATCGGAATGGGTAGTTTTGCAAAAGAATTATCTGGCGCAAAAACTCTATATGTGGAGCTCCCTATTTTAGATAAAGGCATGATGCAATTTAAGTATGAGCCCAATAAACTAAAATGGTCGATGTAAGTAAACCATCAACAGCCACACTTCAACCACCTTCGGGTGGTTTTTTTGTACCCGAGGAAAGTTATGACACAAGAAATAGCCAGTATTTCATTTAAGGTCAGCACTAGTGAACTCGAAAAAGGTTCTAAAGCGCTAAATGATTTACAACAAGCCGCCAGCAGGACAGATCAATCCGTTGATGAATTAAATAGTACGTTTAAACAGTCTGATCCAGCACATAAAGCGGTAGCACATTCTATTTCTGAGTTAACCAAGGTACAAAGAGAAACGGTTATCTCTGTTGATAGGATGAACGCAAAGTTTAGGGACAATACGGAGTCGCTAAAAGAGCAAATCCAGTCGGTTAAAAAAGCGGGTGATGCTAGCAATCAGTTTGCGGGCATACTAAAAAAAGTCAATCAGTACTATGAAAATTACAAAATTGACGGTTCAAACTTTGTTGCTCTAGAGTCTCAAATTAAAAGCGCGATTAGAGCAACTGAATCAGGTAACACGAAGGTAGCAGACTCATTCGCTAGGCAAATAGAGAGTATTGAGAAGGTCACTGGTTCTACTGCTAAATTAACAGCGATACGTGAAAATCTAAACAAAGTCTATCAAAACGGCAATATAGATACTGAGCGTTATCAAGCGCTACTTGAAGAAATAACCAATCGTACAAATGGGCTTGGTGCCGCTGAAAAAGAGTTATCAGGTTTAAAAGACTCCTTTCTACATAAAATGCATGAGCAAGTGTTTTTGTATGGTGCGAGCAAAACAGAAATGTTGTCGTATAAAGCGGCTCAAATGGGTATTTCTAAAGAAGCAGCCCCCATTATTACCCAGATGAAAAAGCAGGAAGAGCGCACTGCAAGGTTAGCTTCTGAGCAAAAACAAGCGGCTCAAGCGGCTAGAGAGCTTGCCAGAGAACAACAAATCGCTGCGACAGTAGAAGCGAGAGAGGCTCAAGCCAAAGAAAGCTTTATTCAAGCGTTAAAAAATGAAGCGGAAGCAATAGGTAAAACAAAATCTGAATTGTTGCAAATGAAGGCGGCTCAATTAGGCGTGAGCCAACAGGCAGAACCTTATTTAAACAAGTTAAAGCAACAAGAGCAAGCCTATCGCAATGGCTCAATTACTATTGGTCAATATCGCAATGCGATGCGTCAATTACCGATGCAAATGACCGATATAGTGACTTCATTAGCTTCAGGAATGCCTATTTGGTTGGTGATGGTTCAGCAGGGCGGGCAAATTAAAGATTCCTTTGGTGGAGTTGGTAATTCATTCAAAGCGGTACTGTCATTAATCACACCAATGCGAATTGCGATGGTTGGGCTGGTGGGCACTGCAGGCGCACTGGCGATTGCAGCCTATAAAGGGTCCCAAGAATTCACCGAATACAATAAGCAGCTTCTTTTGACGGGGAACTATGCAGGAAAAACAGCTTCACAACTTGACTCATTAGCTAAGCAGCTTTCAGGTAATGGCATTACACAATATCGCATGGCCGACGCATTAGCGAAAGTAGTTGGCTCAGGCGCATTTTCAGGTAATCAAGTTGGTATTGTTGCTGATATTTCTGCGAAGATGGAAAAAGCGGTAGGGCAGGATATCGATAAAACGATTGAACACTTTAAACGCCTTAAAGATGATCCTGTAAAAGCGGTAACGGAGTTAAATAACGCTTTGCATTTTTTAACAGCTAAGCAGTATGAGCAAATTACTGCAGCAGAAGCTCAAGGCCGCACGGAAAAAGCGGCTGAACTTGCAACGAAAGCGTATGCCGAGGCAATGAATCAGCGTTCTATGTCTATTGTGGATAACCTTGGCACTTTAGAGCGTGCGTGGAATTGGATTGAAAATGCAGCAACTAAAGGCTGGGATGCCATGTTAGGCGTAGGGCGAAATCCTGGTCTTGCATTGGATAGACAGACAGCATTTACTGAATTGCAACAATCCCAAAAACAGTATAACCAATTACAGAAAACCCTCGGTTATTCTAAAGGGTATGAAGGCAACAATGTAAATACAAAGCAAGATGCTGAACGCTTAGCTAATGCCGAGCGTGATGTTGAACTAAAAAAACAAGCCTACGAACTTGCAGACAAAGCTGCGGCAGCAGAAGGGCTAAAAGGTGAGCGAGATCGGTTAGCCAAAGCAGATCAAGAACGGGCTATTAAAAATCAAGAGACTTTTAATAAGCTTGTCGAAAGCGGATTAACCCCAGCAGAAAAGCGAGCTAAAATAGAGAAGGAGCTTAATAAATTAATACAGCAGAATAAACAACTAGCTAAAGAAGGTGTTGCAACACTCTGGAAGCAAGGTGACATAGATACTGCAAGGAAAGGTATTGAAGAGCAGTTCAAAGATAAAAGAGTTCCGAAAGGTAAAGAGTACCGCCCAGATTATGGTACCCGCCACGATGAAGATCTCCAAAAGCAGCTTTTAGCTCTTGAGGCACAAACCAAAGTGGCTCGTGATTTCTCACAAACTGGTGACCGTATTGTCAGTAATGAACGTAAGCAACTTATGCTTACTGAAGCTCAATTCACAATCTTGGATAGAATTGTTAAGAGTGGTGAGCGTCAATTAACCGCCGATGAAAAATCGCTGCTAATGCGACGTGAATCTATTTTATCAGGTCAGCGCGAACTTGCGGTTAAAGCTGATGCATTAGAAAAGCAAAATCGAGAGAATAAGCTTTTAGAGGAGCGAGCTAAACGCATTGCGGATATTGAGAATCGAATTAGGGCTTTAAAAGGTAGTGCAGGTCTGACGGATAGGCAATATCAGCGCAATATTGCCATGGAAAAAGCAGATTCCCCCGATCAAAAAGCTAAGCTAGGGGAATACTATCGTGAAGAGGATGAGTTGCGAGGCAATTGGCGAGATGGCATTAAAAAGGGATTTGCGGAGTTTGAAGAAGATGCCACCAATACTTATGGCAAAGTAGCTCAAGCCTCACAATTCGCATTTACCGGAATGACTAACACACTTACAGATTGGGTTATGTCTGGAAAGGCTAACTTTGGTGATTTTGGTCGTTCATTTGCTCGTATGATAGCGGATATGCTGATAAAAGCCGCAGCATTAAAGGCTATGACAGCCATGTTTGGTGGTACTGCTACGACAAGTGTATTTGGTGCGGGATTGAAAGGTTTAGGAATAGGTGGTTTTGATGCTGGTGGTTATACCGGTGCTGGAGATAAGTATGAGCCAGCAGGTGTTGTCCATAAAGGTGAATTTGTTTTCACAAAAGAAGCTACAAATCGCTTGGGTATTAATTCTCTAATGTCATTAATGAAAAGTGCAGAGAATGGCTATGCCTCCGGTGGGTACGTTGGAAACAATCACCCTATGGCGAATGTCCCTATCCAACGCATGTATGGCGCTCAACCAGCTGGTGGTATAATGGTTAATGTTGATCTCGGCGGTATCCACGTTGAAGGTAGCCAGCAACAACAAAATAGCTTGCCCAATATAGATGCAAAAGCAGCTGAGCAGTCGTTAATCAACAAAATGAAGCAAATGATGATTAATGAAAGTCGTGATGGCGGCGATTTAGATTTGATAATCAAAAGGGCAGTACGGCGCTAATTAAACAAGAGGTAATTATGCAATTAAAACTTGGTACGGTAGTTATTCATCCAGAGGATGAGCAAATTAGTATACCTGTAGATATTTATAAAGGTGAAGAATTTGACAATGGGTCACCCTTAGCAAATATCTTCTACGAGACAACATTTAACTCAAGTAGACCTATGATTGAATATTTTGATGAAGCTAAAGAGTACGCTCGACAAACGATTAAACAGCTAAATCAATAAGCTAATTCAACCAGCAATACACATAACCACCCTCGGGTGGTTTTTTTTATAGGTAAAATCATGATTGAAGAATTTAAGTGGCGAACTCAGATCCAAGATTCACCGAGTGG
>NZ_JBQDNB010000023.1:0-70294 GCF_052096715.1 Providencia sp. | reverse complement strand
CCTGTGACCCCAACATTATGAGTGTTGTGCTCTAACCAGCTGAGCTACATAGCCATTCAATATTTTAAAACTTTAAGATATTTTTACTAAGACAACCCTAACAGGGAAGTAGTTGGCTGGGGTACCAGGATTCGAACCTGGGGATGCTAGGATCAAAACCTAGTGCCTTACCGCTTGGCGATACCCCATCCGAGGATACTCACAACTAATTAAATTAAAAATAGATAAGATTGGCTGGGGTACCAGGATTCGAACCTGGGAATGCTAGGATCAAAACCTAGTGCCTTACCGCTTGGCGATACCCCAATCTTAAAATCTATTTCACCGAGAAGGAAATGGTGCGGGAGGCGAGACTTGAACTCGCACACCTTGCGGCGCTAGAACCTAAATCTAGTGCGTCTACCAATTTCGCCACTCCCGCAAATTATGGTGGCTATGACGGGATTCGAACCTGTGACCCCAACATTATGAGTGTTGTGCTCTAACCAGCTGAGCTACATAGCCAACTCTTTTGCATTACCTTCATCGGCGTTGCGGAGCGCATTATGCTAATTACAGGCAGGACAGTCAACAGCTTTTTGCACTATTTTTGAGAAAACCCGTCTGTTTGTTTGATGAATAATCACTTTGTCGATAAAGACAGCAAAAAAACAACCTCATAATTGATAAAAGGTGATTTTTGCTAATTCCCCCCCGTTTCTACTTGATAGCTTTGATATCACGTGCTGAAAAATAAAACGGATGTTATGAAGTCATAAAAAAAAACAAAAATATGAGATGTTAGATTAGGCCGAAAGTCATTTAAGATCAACTTTCGGCAAAAATAATCAATTTTTATTGGTCAAACAGTTTTTGTAATAACTCACCATTGAGCATGGCTCTTTTGGTGAGAGCAAAGGCACCGATTGCTGAATTATGAACGAGTTGGGAGGTCACAATGGGTAAGTTTTCACGAAACCCTTTTAGTGCTTGAGTATCAATGCAGCTTTGAATTGCAGGCAATAAAATCTGTTCGGCTTCTGTGATATCACCAGCAATAACAACCTTTTCAGGATTAAACAAGTTAATTGTAATCGCAATTGCTTTACCTATTTGTCGCCCAACGTGTTGAATGACTTCAGTTGCGAGTGAATCACTTTTATTCGCCGCCTGACAAATATGAGAAATGGTGCAAGTTTCAAGCGTTAGTGAGCTGGTATAACCCTGCTCTAAACGTTGTTTGACTCGATTTTCAATAGCTTGGTTGGATGCGATTGTTTCCAGGCAACCAAAATTACCGCAATGACAAAGTTCACCAAGTGGATCGACTTGAATATGACCAATTTCACCTAAATTGCCGCGATGATTGAGAAGTATCTCTTTATTGATCACCAAACCGGCACCCGCACCACGATGAATACGCACGAGAAGTGAATCTTCACAATCACGAGTTGCCCCGAAATAGCTTTCCGCTAGCGCCAAACTGCGAATATCATGACCAACATAGCAAGTGATATTGAAGTAATCTTGTAAATTATCAATAAGATGCCAATTATCGACCTTGATATGTGGCATATAGTGAACAATGCCTCTATTGGGATTAACTAAGCCGGGGAGAATAACAGAAATGGCAATGAGCTCTTTAATACGTCGCTGGTTGATATCAATAAAATCTTCTATAGCCGCTATCAACTTTTGCTCTACAGCTTGCTGGGAGGGTTCTGTGATGGGGTAATGTCCATCGACAATCATCTTGCCACTTAGATCATAGAGCGCAATGGTTGCATCATAACGACCCAAACGAACACCTATGGTGTGAAAATTTTTGTATTCAGAGACGATGGAGATGGCGCGACGGCCTCCAGTGGAGGCCTGCTGGTCAACTTCTTTAATTAAACCACGTTCGAGTAATTGACGTGTAATCTTAGTCACACTTGCAGGGGCAAGTTGGCTTTGTTCCGCTATTTGAATTCTTGATATTGGCCCATTTTGGTCTATTAGGCTATATACCACGGCACTATTTAGTTGTTTTACCAGATCAATATTACCAATTTGCTTTAGTGTGTGGCTTTGATTCATTAGCTATTTACTCATTTTTGTAGACTTCTTCTCCATTCACATAAGTGGCTAGGACTTTGAAGTCGTGGTTAAACGCAGTTAAGTTAGCAATTTTACCCGGGACGATGGAACCTAAAGAATCATCAACACCAATCGCTCTTGCGGGATACAGTGTTGCCATTCTCAATGTTTCATCTAATGCTATGCCTACGTGTTCTACACTATTTTTAACGGCATCGATCATGGTGAGTGATGAACCGCTGAGTGTGCCGTTTTCATCAACACACAATCCATCCCGGTAGTATATTGTTTTACCTGCAAAGATAAAATGATCCATTTCACCAGTTTGAGGATCAATTCCGGCAGGTGCTGTGGCATCTGTCACTAAAATTAACTTATCGCCTTTAAGTTGTTTACTGTTACGGATATTGGCCCATTGAACATGGAGGCCGTCCGCAATAATGCCAGCATAAACTTCAGGTGTATCATAAATCGCACCTACTAGGCCTGGTCCACGCCCTGAAATATAAGGCATTGCGTTGAAAAGGTGAGTAGAGAAACGAATACCTGCTTTGAAACCTTGCTTCGCTTCTTCGTAGGTCGCATTTGAATGCCCAGCAGAAATAATGATCCCCGCATCTTTTAATTGATGAATGAAATCATCGCTAACCATTTCTGGCGCCAATGTGATTTTAGTAATGGCTTCTGCATGTGCGGCCAAGTAATCGATCATCTGCGCTGAAGGTTGACGAATAAAGTCAGGATTGTGCGTCCCTTTTTTGATGACGTTTATATAAGGCCCTTCAAGGTGTAAACCAAGCGCCTGATTTTTATTATTTTTTAGATAATCAGTCATGACGTTGATGCCATGCTTCATGAGTTCATCTGAACACGTAATTAAAGTTGGAAGGTAGCTCGTACAGCCAGTGCGTTCATTGGCTTTTTGCATGATATCCAAATTTTTCAATGTTACATTTTCTTTATTATCATTGAATTGGACACCACCACAACCATTGACTTGTAAGTCAATAAATCCAGGAGAAAGTATTGCTCCGTTTAGATCGTGTTGTTTAATCGTCGAAGGAAGCTCAGAGACAGGACAAACATGTTTGATGATTTCGCCATCAATGATAACAGCATGGTTATCCAGCCTTTCATGACCGGTATAAATAATGCAATTAGTGAGTGCATACATAAGTTAATAACTCCTGACCTCTGAAAGGAAAACAGTCACCGATCAGTTTGAGCTGATCGGTTAATCGATATAATTTTAGTTAAATTGTCCAAGAATTTCAGACTCAAGCTGTTTAAAATATTTCAGCGTTTTAACTTTGAGTTCGAGTGTTGCAGGTTCATCACAGACAATAAGTGCTTTTGGATGCATTTGTACGCAGCTTACAGTCCATAAATGATTTATAGGACCTTCAACCGCAGCATGCACTGCCATTGCTTTATTTGCGCCTGTTGCTAGTACCATCAATTCTTGTGCATCCATAAGCGTAGCAACGCCTACGGTGAGTGCAAATTTAGGAACTTGATTGATGTCGTTATCAAAAAAGCGTGAATTTGCTTGGCGAGTTTCTGGTGTTAACGTTTTAATACGTGTACGAGAATTTAGCGATGAACCCGGTTCGTTAAATGCAATATGACCATCATTACCCACGCCACCCATGAATAAATTCACACTACCGTAAGATTTCATTTTTTCTTCATAACGGAGGCATTCAGCATCAACATCCGCTGCATTACCGTTAAGCAAGTTGACATTTTCAGTTTGAATATCAACATGATTGAAAAAGTTTTCGTACATAAAAGTACGGTAACTTTGCGGGTGATCAGCTGGAATACCGATATATTCATCCATGTTGAATGTGACAACATGTTTAAAACTAACTTTACCTGCTTGATATAACGCGATTAATGCTTTGTAAGTCGCTAATGGTGTTCCACCCGTAGGTAGGCCAAGAACAAAAGGGCGATCAGCGGTAGGGTTGAATGCGTTAATTTTATCGGCAATAAATTGAGCAGACCAAACACCGACATCATATGCATTATTTAGTGGAAGAAGCCTCATGTAAGTTACCTTTAATAAACTTAAATTATGTAGAGTATATCGTAATCATACTTCAAGCTGCATGTGCGTTAGCAACATTCATCTAGCTAAACAACATACATAAGTATGCTATTAGAGCGCGTTTTGTTTGGTGTCTTTTTGCAACTTGAATTAACAGTATATCGTAATTTATACATTGAGTTGCAGGAGTATTAGCGACACCAATTGTTTGAATGTATCTTGACGTATATTAAAAATAGGCAGTCAAATTCACTGCAAAAGTTATTTTTAATCATAAAATAAGTTTTGCATAATAGCTACTAAATTAAGCAATGAACAGCTTCATTCGTTGACATTTATCACAAATCTCACCTATTTATTTTGTATCGCGAAAGAATTAATTTACACTATGAAATTGATATTATTATTCAGTTAAATTATTCTTTAATTGAATGAAAAATAAGATCCCGCGTATGGGGCAAAACAGGGTTATAAAGGGGGAGTTTGTGAATATTCTTAGCTACTTACAGCGGATTGGTAGGGCACTTATGGTGCCTGTGGCAGTATTACCAGCGGCCGCGATCCTTATGGGGATTGGTTATTGGATTGACCCAGATGGTTGGGGCTCTAATAGTGCAATCGCGGCATTACTACTCAAATCTGGTGCGGCGATTATTGAAAATATGTCCGTGCTGTTTGCGATTGGTGTTGCCTATGGGATGTCAAAAGATAAAGATGGTGCTGCTGCGTTAACCGGTTTTGTTGGCTTCTTAGTTGTTACAACACTGTGTTCTCCTGCATCTTATTCCATGATTATGAATGTGCCTGTGGAAACTGTACCAGCTGCATTCAATAAAATTAATAACCAGTTCGTCGGTATCTTAGTCGGTGTGTTGTCCGCTGAATTATATAACCGCTATAGTGGCGTTGAGCTACCTAAAGCGCTGTCATTCTTTAGTGGTCGTCGCCTTGTTCCAATTTTAGTTTCATTCCTAATGATTTTCTTGGCATTCATACTGATGTATGTTTGGCCTCTCGTATTTAATGGATTAGTTTCATTCGGTGAAAGCATTAAGGATATGGGTTCTGTGGGTGCTGGTATTTATGCATTCTTTAACCGTTTGCTTATCCCTGTTGGTTTACACCATGCTCTTAACTCTGTGTTCTGGTTTGATGTTGCGGGTATTAATGATATTCCTAACTTCCTTGGCGGCGCGAAGTCAATTGAGGCAGGTCTTGCTACTATAGGGGTTACTGGTCGCTATCAAGCTGGTTTCTTCCCAATTATGATGTTTGGTTTACCAGGTGCGGCATTAGCTATTTATCACTGTGCACGTCCTGAAAATAAAGCGAAAGTTGCGGGTATTATGATTGCCGGTGCTTTTGCTGCATTCTTTACAGGTATCACTGAACCACTTGAATTCTCATTCATGTTTGTTGCACCTGTTCTGTTTGTTATCCACGCATTATTGACAGGTATTTCTGTTTATATTGCCGCTTCGATGGAATGGATCTCAGGATTCGGTTTCAGTGCGGGTCTTGTGGATATGCTATTACAAACACGTAACCCACTTGCAGTTAAGTGGTTCATGTTGATTGTTCAAGGCTTAGTCTTCTTCTGTATTTACTATGTCATTTTCCGTTTCATGATCCTAAGATTCAACCTGTTAACCCCAGGTCGTGAACAAGATTCAGGTGATGAAACTATTGATGGCTATGATGAAAATCTAAGTCCAGAAAGCCACAACGATAGCGATATTCAAAAAGAAGCACGCCAATATGTTTCAGCAGTTGGTGGCAGTGATAACATTGTTAATATTGACGCCTGCATTACACGTCTACGTTTAACGGTTAAAGACTCTGCGATTGTAAATGATGCAATGGCTAAACGTATTGGTGCATCTGGTGTTATTCGTTTGAATAAACAAAACGTACAAGTCATCGTGGGAACAAGAGCAGAGCTAGTTGCTAAAGCAATGGGTGATGTGATTGCAAAAGGTCCTATCGCAGCATCAGCGCCAACGGCTGCACCTACAGTGGCTAAAGTGGCGGAACCGACCAAAGCTAAAGGAAATACCATTCTGTCATTGGTGGCACCGGTAAGCGGTCAAGTTTATTCACTTGATGATGTACCTGATGAAGCGTTTTCTAGCCGTATTGTGGGTGATGGTATTGCTATCAAACCGACAAGTGACGAAGTTCTCGCGCCTGCATCGGGTACCGTTGTGAAAATCTTTGAAACTAATCATGCATTTTGCCTAGAAACTGAAAATGGTGTTGAGCTCATTGTTCATATGGGTATCGATACTGTGGCACTTAAAGGTGAAGGCTGTGCTCGTTTAGTTGAAGAAGGTGCTGAAGTTGAAGCCGGTACACCGATTCTAAAATTAGACCTTCCGTTCCTTGAAGCTAATGCTAAATCAATGATAAGCCCTGTAATTATCAGTAATATCGATGATTTTGCGGGTGTTGAGATTTTAGTTGAAGGCCAAGTGGTTGCGGGTGAAACGGTTATTTATAACGTGCTAAAATAATTTGAATTAGTGATGTTATTAAAAAAGGGAGGCTTAGCCTCCCTTTTTTTAGTCATTTTTTAGTTTCTGGCAAAGTATTTTGCCTAAGATATTATTAGGCTTGTTTTAGGGCTTCAAACATACCTTGTGCTAAGTTATTTTTTGCAGATTGAACACCCGGTAACACGAAGTAATACCCACCACCAAATGGCTTAATATAGCGCTCTAAGGGTTCACCATTAAGGCGTTTTTGTGTATCAATAAATCCTGTTTTTAAGTTCTTTTGATAGGATACGAAAATTAATCCCATATCAAGTACTCCACTTTCGGTTAATCCGAGTGAATAACTGTAGCTTCTACGCCTTAATTTTGCCGTATAACGTTCAGGGTTACGGGGTTCAGCACGGCGCATATGGGAGTCAAATAAGATACGATCGCCATGAGGGTCTTTCTCAAAGCTAGGGTCGTCATTTTCATGTTTCATACCAATAGGCGCGCTGGTACTTTTGTGGCGGCCAAAATCATTTTCTTGATCTTCAAGCGGGGTTCTATCCCAGAATTCAAGGTTGAAACGTATTAAGCGCACTGCCTGATATGTGCCCCCTGCACACCATGCAGGTTCTTTATTTTCTGCGGTTATCCAAATGAGTTCATTCATAAGCGCGGCATCATTTGTTGGCGCGTTGCCTGTACCATCTTTAAAGCCAAAAAGATTAATGGGGGTAGTGCGTTGGTCGATATCTCTTGAGGGGAGAAAACCATCAATTTTCCACAATGGAAACCATAATTGCCCCGTATTTCGCAAAATATCTCGTAATGCATAAATGACACTTTCTTGGCTATTTGCACATATTTGCAGCACGATATCGCCACCACACCATTTTTCCTCTAGCCGGTCATTGGGAAAACTGGTCATCTCAACCAGATAATGGGGCTTGATTTTATCTAATCCAAAACGCGAATCAAAAAGGCTATTACCTAGTGATACCGTAATAGTTAAAGAATCAGGTTGTAATAGCGTGCCGAGAATACCCGATTCAGCAGGTGGCATTTTATCATTTGAGGTTGATGCCGCTTTTTGTACTTGAGTTAGATAGGCAATACGTTGTGTGAGTATTGTGAAGAGTGTTTGTAACTCTTCGATTGAAGTTGTTGTAACATTAAAGGCAATAAATGATGCATTTTTTTGCTCAGGTGTTAATACCCCTGCTTGATGTTCACCCAGAAAATTGATGGCTTTATCATAAGTGAGTTGGCAGTTATTGATTTGCTCTTTTGCTTTAAGTGCAGGCGCCGCAAAAATTGCGCTGCCGATAGCTAAGGTTTTTAATACGCTTCGTCTGGAAAAATTGACAGATTGTGGTTCACTTTTACGTTTAGCTCGCATAAGTATATGCCTTAATATTTATAATAAACATCAACATCTAGCTGCGCACGTAATGTTGCGAGTGCTTCAGCTTGTTGCGTTAGTAGCGAATATAGCCGCATTTTATTTTTTTGATTTAATTGGCTATAAGGTGAATAGCTACCTTTAGTGAGTTGATACGACTGTATTATTTTGTTTATGTGTTGGTCATTTTCTTTTATTTGGTCGAGCTCTTTAGATTGAATAAAAGGTGAAATGACCTCAATGATTTCTTGAGCACCTCTGAGGTTCGCCGCGATATCGGCTAAATCAGACTGACTATAAATATTCTCTTTTCCCGCAAGTTTTGTTTCGAGGATCATTTCAATAAAATCAGCGGAAGCTTGTACAAGTTTAGGTATTTCAATCGTTTCAGTCTGTACGCGTTTATAAAGATCACGTCCTTTGAGGAGTAATTCTTCGGCAGCAGGTAACGCAGTTTTAACATCTTTTTGCTCAAATAAGCGGTATTCAACTAAATGGAATCCGGTGAAACGATAATCTTTTTCTTTATCAAGAAAATAATCAGCTCGTGGATTAATCGTCCTATCCGTATTACCAAATAGCATGATGATAGGACGAACCGCTTCATAATGTTGATGTGCTGTGATGTAAGCATTTTGCGCTTTTTGTAGGTCACCCTTTTTTAAGCTTTGATTTAGTATCTCTAATTGAGAAACCATCTCACCAAGTTCATTAGTTGCAAATAGCAAATAGGTTCGAATTGCTTGCTGATACTTTTCTGGGGTTGCGATATCACCTTTGGCTATCACAATATCGTCCCCTGTTTGCACAGGGGATCTTAGGGCTTTGGTATAGGCAGGCAGGGATACGATTGTCAGTAAAAGAAAGCTGAAAATTACGGTTATTGTTTTACGCATTTCTTTTGCTCCGCGTGAATAACGTAATAACGACAATCCAGTAAACAACAAAGGTAATAACACTTAACCAAATAGGCTGAGAGCGATACGCAAAAAATGAAGAGATGAAATTACCTGCAATATTTGAATCATCTAGAAATGCGGTGCTATCCCAAGCGGGGTAAATCAGAAACTCAGGAATTGAATAATCATATTCAATTAGCAAATTAGCGATTTCTTCTACGCCTTTTAGTAATAACGATAACGCAAGGAAAAGTAAAATAATTCCAGTTACTTTGAAGAAAATTCTCCAAGAAACAAAACGATTAGTTAAAAGGAAGGCATATAATGTTAACGCTGCAATAAGAATGCCACCGCCAGCCTCTAAGAAAAATTCACTTGCGTTTTCAGCATTGAGCGACATGATAAAGCTCGAGAGAAAGACGACGATTTCGCTGCCTTCACGTGCGATCGCGATGGCAATAATAATTGTGGCTCCCCACCAGTTATGGTGTTCAGCATTGCGGCTAATTCCAGTTTCAATTTCAGATTTCATGGAACTGCCATGTTTGTTCATCCAATAGACCATTTGGACAATCAAAATACAGGCGAGTATTTCCATAAATATCATAAATAGAGATTGGCCAGTATCATCAAGAACATTGAAGACACCATAAATAAGTAATGCGAGAACAATTGAGATAATAATTCCGAGTGCAACACCACCCCAGAGGAATTTCATACCATTACGTGCATCTGGATGACGTTTAATCCAAGCATAAATAATGCCGATGACTAAAAGTGCTTCAAAGCTTTCACGCCATACTACAAAGAGAACTTGCCCCATTTTAAATCCTACTATTTTGCAATGATCTCACCTTTAGGGTGAGAAAGGTGAAAGTCATCAAAGAAGGTATAAGTGCCAGGTTTGAGCGGTGCAATGACCACAACGGAGCTTGCCCCCGGGGCTAATACTTTTTCTTTTCGTAGTTGAAGACTTTCAAATTCGGCAGGCTCTGTACCTGTGTTGGTGATTTTGATGCGAATAATTGTTTTTGCAGGGACTTCAAGAACACGTGGAATTAAATCCCCATTTTTCATTTCTAATTCAACGGTAAATTTCTCAGCAGCAAATACAGTCTGAGGGGTTAATGCATAAATGATAACCAGTAAAAGGCTGAGTAATGTTTTCATTATGAGCTCGAATAATTAATCAATAACGACAAACAAAAAAGGCTTACGTGAGAAAATAGCCCACGGTAAGCCCTTTACTAATTTGAATTTAATTAGTAACTACCTTTACGACCTACACCTGCGTAGTCGAAATCCCAAGTAGTTTCAAAAGGCTGGAACCATGGAGCAACACCGGTTTCTTTATCGATATGGCGACCAAATGCAGCTTGTTTATTATATGAAGGTGGATAGATTTTGTAAGTCACACGGTATTTACCGTTGCCATCTAATTTGATGTTTTCCCCATAATGAGGACCATCGCTTGCCACCATAGGCATGAAAGTGCCCGTTTGAGTTTGTGGTTTATCACCCAGCTTAGTCACAGAATATTCGATAGTGAGGTAAGGGATCCAATCACCTTCTGCAAAGCCATTTGGATTATCTTCAACAGCATGAATGTCCGCTTCTAAGTGAATATCCGCTTTATCCGCTGCTAGGTGAGACATCGCATGATGCCCTTCTTCGGTATCCATCGTGATAGGTTGTAGATAGACACCTTGAATCTCCATTCCATTCTTAATAATAGGATGACCGAGTGGATATTCTTGAGCGAATGCAGTAACTGAAAATAATACTAGACCCGAAACAGCGGCTTGATAGGCGAGTTTCATTGATACGTCCTTACCATTATTTAATATAGAACTTTAATGATAATCATTACTATTCAATGAATACAAGTGAAAATTTTAGATAAAATTCGATATGGGTTATCTATTTATCAAAAAACTATAATAATCAATTTATTAGGTGAAGTTATTAATTTAAACAAAATAACTTTATGAGAAGTGAGTTGTATGGGATTTTTATTATTTCTGTCGTGATATATTCGAATAAATATAATTAACTTATTTAAAATTCATCGACTCATGAAGGTACTGTAAATGCAAAAACGTTATCTTGATTGTTCAGCTTCTGAAATTTTACGATTAGGTAAAAAGGATTTATTAGAATCGATTAAAGGAAGTGAAGGGCGTCTATTAGTGTCAGAAACAATCGGCACATTACAACCCGTATTGATGACTGTCACAAATGCAGAGTTAGCGGCAAGTCAAGGCGCAGATATTTTATTGTTGAATGTATTTGATGTGAATAATCCTATTATGCAAGGTTTACCCGAAGGTATTCCTACGAATGATATTATTCGGACATTAAAGCGTCTGACTGGTCGTGCTATTGGTGTCAATCTAGAGCCTGTCCCCGCAGGCTTTAATAATCCAACGCAAGATGTGCAATGGAAAATATCAGAAGGGCGGTTAGCGACGGTTAAAAATGCGATAAAATTAAAAGAAATGGGCGTTGATATCATTGTGTTAACCGGAAACCCGGGCAATGGCGTCACTAACCAAGAAATTAACCAAAGTTTGAAAGAGCTCAAAGCGGTTGTCGACAATGATGTGGTGTTGATTACTGGAAAAATGCATGCGGCTGGAGTGCTAAATGCATCTGCTGAGCAATTAATTACTGAGGAAGATATTCGTACCTTTATTAGTAGTGGCGCAGATATTATTTTACTACCGGCACCAGGCACTGTTCCCGGGATTTCTTTAGAGTTTGTCCAAAAAATGGTGAGTTATTGTCACTCTCAAGGCGTGATGACGATGACGGCTATCGGGACCTCACAGGAAGGAGCTGATGTTCAAACTATTAGGCAAATTGCGCTGATGTGTAAAATGGCTGGAACCGATTTACATCATATTGGTGATTCGGGATATAACGGCATTGCATTACCCGAAAACATTTTAAATTATGGCATTGTTATTCGTGGTGTTAGACATACCTACTCACGTATTGCTCGCTCAATTAATCGTTAATAGTTTCAATTTACTCGGAAAATCATTTTTGTCGATAAATACAATTTTATTTATTCTTTAGGTAAAAATTAGCAAGAAATTGCTGATATGGTTTATTTCAATGGCGAACAGGTGTTTGAGTTCAATCGGTATAGCTTAACAGTTTTACCCTTTTTTAATTCATTTTAAAACCCACTTATGTCTAAATAAGTGGGCTTTTCTTCGTCATTTTTATCGAATATTTTCACTTCCAATATGTGAATATTGATTTAGATCAATGGTTGAAAATCTATCAAACAATACATTGATCTAGAATATGAAAATTAAATCCTAAGTAGACATAATCAAATGAGACTTACTCATTATAAGGGTGATTATGCTTCTCAATACAACGGGTTCCATTGTGGCCAACTTATCAGATAAAGCCTTAAATTCAATAACATCGGAATTATTAACTACACTTGCGAGTGTAACGATAATGGACGGCTTAGCATTGATTAAAAATGATATGCAAGTTGATGTTTCGTTGATGGAGCCACAAGGAAAAATACTCTGGTTAAGTCATTCTTGTGAAAAATCGTCCAATATTGCTGCTTCACTTTCGGAATATATCGCTAAAGAGACCCAAAGTCAGTTATTTATACATTCGATTGAACTGCTCGGTAGATTTTATTATTTAGCCCCAATTTATTTAGAGAAAAGTAATTTACTTGCAGTTGTTGCACTATCCACGAATGAGATAAATAGCACTATATTACTGGCTTTAGCACATTCGTTGGGCAGAGAAGTGAGTGAAAAATTAAAATGTCATTTTTATTTACAACAATTAGCATGCGAGCCTAAAGTTAACCCTTTTTTTAAAGAGCTTAATGTGCAAAAAGTTGAGAAAGCTTTAATTATTGAAGCTGCCAATTCTTGTAATGGGAAAGTTCAACAGATGCATCAAGTTTTGAATATGGGTAGAACGACATTGTGGCGCAAATTAAAGCAATATGAGATTAATATTAAAGATTATAAATAGGCTCATTTATTCATAATGAATGAATAGGGGATGAGCCATAATATCTTATTTATCAATAGATAAAGTGGATTTTTCAAGTGAAAGAATTAACTTACTTTTCGGTGGGATTTTATTTACCTTTTCACCAAGATTAACCAGCATAGGAATGCCCATCTTTGTCGCAATAATTGCTGTATGTGAATATGGCGATCCTTGCGCTAATACAATACCACGAAGCATGGGTTGAATATGTTGCATTAATTCTATTGGGCCAAGATCTTGGCTTATCAAAATGGTTGGTTCAGCAAAAGCGTATTTCGTCGCTGTGTGCTGAGCCAATGTTTTTAATAATTGATTTTTTAAATCTTCAATATCAATAAATCTTGCTTTGAGATAAGGAGAAGAGAGTTGTTTGTATTGAGCTGCCATTTCATTAAAAACAGATAATATTGCAGATTCGGCATGGGTAGAATTGCGCTTAATATGCTGCGTTAAATCCTCAAGTAGCGCTTCATCACTCAATAATAAACTATGACCGTGGAAGATATCTGCAATATTATTGTTCCTTATTTTTGCGGTCTCATCAGCTAAAGTGTCGAGATATGTGCATACTTGATTTAGCGCCTGCGTCATTCTTTGGATTTCTGTAGCATTGTCTTGTGGTGATTTATTCTCGTGCTCAATACAAGTCGGTAGATGATAGGCTAAGCCTGATACATTCGGCAGAAATACAACTTCTCCTACTAAATTTGAATTGCCAATAGTATTAATGTCATCGCCGAAATTTTCATCTGCTAATAGATTAAAAGCGTCAATTGCTGCTTGTGCATCTTCACCTTCAGCGATTAATTCAATTTTGTCGCCTTGATAAGCTTGTAAGAGCGTAATTTGATTCATGCTCTTGGCATCGGCTATTTTGTTGCCATGGCGAAGTTGAATATTGGCTTTAAAAGCGCCCAGAGTTGATGAAATTTTAGCGGCTGGACGAAGATGTAAGCCTGCTGGGTTTTGTATTATACATTGGGTTTTTATTGCATACTTAGATGTAGGAGCTAGCTGGTTCGGCATTGAGGGAGTTAAATTAATATCTTCATTTAACTGCTGTTGCTTTGCTTGTAGGGCATTTTTTGCCTCTAATAAAATTGTATCTATTGGTGCGCCACCCGAAGCTGCAGCCGTCATTGCTATAGTACCTTCAACTAAAGGTGCAGAACAAAGACGTACTTTTTTAGCGAGCTCAGAATCAATAAGATCAAGGGCAGTTTCAGCACTGAGTATTGCACTTCCTAAATCCATTAAGAGGATGATGTGAGATGCATCTGCTAAGGATTCTATTGCTTCCATCACTTTAATTGCATCAGTGCCTATTGGGTGTTTATCATCATCGATACCCGCTGCAATCCTGATTTGACAATGTTGCGTATTTTGCATTTGGTTTGCTAACTGAAGTAATCCTTCGGCGAGCTGTTTGCTATGAGAAACAATAATTAAACCAATCACTTAGTTCTCCTTAGAAAAAGTAACGATATGTTATCATTATTTTTTGAAGCCATAGGAAACTTTACATGAAAAAAGGTACGCTTCTACTGATATTCTGCAATAATTTGAAAAATATTGTCAAAGCGTAAATGAGCTAACCAACATCCAGAAATGTGTGTATTCCGATGTTGGCTTTCTTATAGATAGTAATTAAATATACAAACTAATAAGTAAAAAGAGATGAACAAGAGGGGGTATTATCAATGAAGATATTGGATAGTTATATCAAATATAGTCTTAAATTTTTAGAATGTAAAATTGATTAAAATCAAATAACATTAATTTAGAAAAGAGTTTAACTTAAGTTGGATCTTTTTAGTGTAGTAAGTTAAAAGTTAAAAGTTAAATTTAGCATTTCATTTTACGCTGAATCTGTAAAAAACAGCGTGATTATTTCATAGGTAAAATATTAATGTAAATAAGTTATATTGAGACTTTAGTTTACGACAAAGCATCGATATAAATCGATATAGTTACAGTACCTATAAACCTAAATAAACTAGTTATTAGTTGTTTCTTTAGAGTTTTTATCTATATATGATTTTTTTCAGGTGTAAAAACATTTATATATTTAAAATATCTGATGATTTAAGGTTAAACCATCAGAATATAATAACTATAGCAAAATAGGTAATGCATAATATAAATTACATATTTTTAGGATAAGTATTAATATAATCATACTCTTGAATAAGTTGAGGTAATGACTTTATTCCTAATTTAGTGTAAATATTTGAACGATGAACTTCGACAGTTCTCGGTGATAATGAGAGCTTCTCGGCAGTTTCCTTACTTGTATTGCCATCAAGGATCATATCCATAATTTCGCGTTCGCGTATAGAAAGTCGATCAAATTTATTGGTTAAGTATATGTGTTTTTTGTAATCTTCAAGTTCATGTGTAAAGCGTTCAGCCGCACAATTAATTGAGTTCGATATTTCTATATCTTTGAATGGAAAAGGGAAAAAATCAAAGGCACCTGATTTGAAACTCTCTCTACAAAGACTAATAGAAGGCTCATCTGATAAAATAATAATAGGAACGATACCAAAATTATTATTGATGTTATTTAATCTATTAATATGACTTCCATCATTGTTTAAAAATAATAAAATACATTCCTTTGCTCCTTCCTCTAAAGGGTAAGTATAATTACTAATATATACTTCTTCATTATTATAAAATTTAAAGATGTAATCAAAAGATTCCATCATTAATTTCAGCTTATTCTTAAAGACATTATCATTTTCTATAATTACATGAATGGTGCAATTCATCACCATACTCCTGTTAAACTGATTTGATATTCATATTAATTTGATAAAATAGGTAGATAAATAAAATGCCCAGTAAAATAGACAGTAATATTTTCTACTAAACGTTGTTTTTTTTATTAATGTATTACTGACCATAATTTATATTAAATGTATCATCTAGTTAAATTTAATATAAAAATAGAAACAATGGTTAAAGTTGGTGTCAAAGTGTAAGAAACGATTACTGATTTGTAACAATGTAGGTGCTTTTACTTGTTTTCTGGTATTTTATTTTGCAAGTTTCTTATAAAATTATTTTATACAATAGCGTAATAATATATCAAAACGATAATCATAAAAAGCCTGAAAAGTAGATTTTATGAAGTTTTATTAAGCTGTCACACTAAATTCGTTTGCGCACTAAGAGTGAGTGCTTTTTATCATTAACATGATAGAATTTATTTTTATGTCTTTATACTGAGTGAATATACTTACATGGCCTCTTTGAAAGATGTGGCGCGACTCGCGAGTGTTTCTTTAATGACAGTATCAAGGGCAATCAATAGTCCTGAGTTGTTGAAGCCAGAAACACTAAAACAGGTACAACAGGCCATTGATGCGCTTAATTATGTTCCTGATTTCTCTGCTCGGAAAATCAGAGGTAAAAGCTCGCGCATTTCTACTGTCGGGGTTTTAGCGCTTGATACTGCAACAACGCCATTTTCAGTTGAAATGATTTTATCAATAGAGCAAACCGCAAGGCAATTTGGTTGGAGTAGCTTTGTCGTTAATATTACATCGAATGATGATTATGATCGGGCTATTCGCCAATTATTATCCCAGAGGCCAGATGGTATTATTTATACGACAATGGGATTAAGAGAAGTTACTATTCCAGAATCGTTGCATAAAAGTCGTTTGGTATTAGCTAACTGCGTTAGTCAAAATAAACAATTTCCAACTTATATACCTGATGATTTTAATGGCCAATATAAAGCAGTCTGTCGTTTAATTGAGAAAGGGTATCGAAAGCCATTATGTCTCTATATTCCTAAAGATACCTTAGCGGGGAAAACGCGTCGAGAGGCCGTTCAAGCCGCTTGGTCAGAGGCAAATCTACCTCTTGAATTTTTAATGCAATATCATTTAGAGTCCGGTGATGAACATTATATTGATGTGATTGAGTTGATTGACTCCCATTGTCAAAATGGTCAACCTGATTTTGATGTGGTAATTTGCGGTAATGATCGAATTGCTTTTTTAGCTTATCAAGTATTGTTGAGTAAGGGTCTCCGTATTCCCGATGATATAGCGGTATTGGGCTATGATAATATGATTGGTGTGGGGGAGTTGTTTTATCCACCGTTAAGTACGGTTGTGTTACCACATTATCAATTAGGGCAAGAAGCGGCTTTACACATCATAGAAGAAAGGTCACATTGCGATACACAATATGTTGCTTGTGACTTGCTCGAGCGCAAATCTTTTTAAGATTTAATCGCGTAAGGGCTACAAATTGTAACCCTTATTTGCGGTCGGTTATTTATTTAATTGCTTTCTTTAATGGCCAGTACGTAGCTTTGTCTAATTTTGCGTTCTGATTTATTGCGAATAACTTTAAACTACAATCATTTTCTGCCGGATAAATACGGCTACTAAAAGTTTGCTCTCCATCATTGATAAAAACTTCAAGACAAGACTTATCGATAAATGCGCGTATTTTAAGTTGTTTTGTTTGAGGAAGCGGTGCGCTTCGGCTATCACTAATAATATATTCGGGATAGTGACGAGATAATGTTAAGCGCTGATTTTGGTTATCGATATAAAATTGAATACCACTTCCAATCCAAAAGCCAAATTTTTCAGCTGGGCTATTTTGTAGATCCCAAACTAGTTCTATTTCACAGCTAGTCGCTTTTTTCTCAATGAGTTGCGTTGTATTTTTTGTCATAACGACGGCTGGAATATGGATGGGATCTTTACGTAATGTTTTGAGCTCAACAATTGGCTTAGCAATAATTTTACCTTGTTCATTAAGAGAAAGTTCTCTTGGTAAGGTAAAACAACCAGACCAACCATGTGCTTGTGATGGCATATGACTTTCCCACATATCCATCCATGCAATTGCAATACGACGTCCATCTTGCGCTAAAAAAGTTTGAGGTGCATAAAAATCTTGGCCAAAATCGAGTTCCGTAAATTGATGGGTTACCTCATAAGGTTGCCCTGGAGCCCAGTTTCCAACAAGGTAGCCATTTTGGTACAGGTTACGGTATTGATTACCCTGTGCTTTTTTTCCTTGGGGTGAGAATAAGGTGATAAAGTGATCGCCTAATGGGAAAAAATCAGGGCATTCCCACATATAGACGTTTTTATCGTCTGTTTTGGCTAAGATCTGGTAGTCATTATTCCAATTTAGCAAATCTGTAGTGTTAAATAGTAAAATTTGTCCTTGATCAAGGGTATCTCGAGCACCGACTACCATCCACCATTTTCCATCTTGATGCCAAACTTTAGGATCTCGGAAGTGCATATAGCCCTTAGGGGATGGGATAATAATGCCTTTCTTTTCGAAATGAATACCATCGTCACTAACCGCTAAGCACTGAGTTTGGTGTATTTGGCTATCGTCACCTTCTCCTGATAACCAAATATGCCCTGTATAGAATAAATATAATTTACCTTCATGGCTTATCGATGATCCCGAAAAACAGCCATCTTTATCGTATTCATCACCGGGGGCTAGGGCGATCGGCTGATGTTGCCAATGAACCATATCTTTACTGGTCGCGTGACCCCAGTGCATGGGGCCCCAAACAGCGCTATAAGGGTGATGTTGATAAAAAGCATGATATAAACCATTATGATAAATTAATCCATTTGGATCATTGAGCCAGCCGGTATAACTGGCGAGATGATAATTAGGATAAAATTGTTTATTTAATGATTTTCTTGAATTTTCAATTGGATTTTTCATTAATAGTTTTCCGTGTGGCTTAAGCTGTAGGGCTATCTAATTTATTTGGATTCTCGAATTATGCTTTAGGGAAATCACTATTAGCAGATAATTCGTGCGTTCTTATCGTGCTTTATTTATACTTTATGTTAACGTTAACAAAATAAATTTACCAGTCTTAATTTTTATATGCTTTATCGTATTATCAATGAAAATTATTAGGGTTCAGTTAAACGACAATTAAAACGACAGTTAAAGGAAAATCTATGAAAGTCTGGTCATTAGGTGATGCAGTAGTAGACTTAATTCCCTTACAAAATATGCAATATGAAGCCTGCGCAGGAGGTGCTCCTGTCAATGTAGCTGCTGGTGTTGCAAAGTTAGGTCAGCCAAGTGGTTTTATTGGTCGAGTGGGGGAAGATGCTTTTGGGCATTTTATGCAGAAAACCTTATTCGATTTAAATGTTGATACCAGTGCGATGGAATTTGATGAGTTACATCGAACCAGTACGGTTTTAGTTTCTTTGCATGAAAACGGCGAGCGTGAGTTTTCTTTTCTTGTTTCACCTTCCGCGGATCAGTTTTTATCAAATAAAAATTTACCTGTATTTGATAAAGATATTTTACATTTTTGCTCATTAGCTTTAGTGCATACTGTATGCCGTGAGGCTTTAATACAAGCAATAGACAAAATGAAGCAGGCGGGTGGGTTATTGAGTTTTGATATTAATATCCGCCCTCAAATGTGGGCTGATCCTAATGAAATGCACAGTATTGTTGATGAATTTGCTTATAAAGCGGATATTTTAAAATTATCAGATGATGAATTGTTGTGGCTAACCAAAGAGATCTCTTTAGACAATGCTGTTGATAAACTTAAAAAATATCCAGCGCGTTTGAAAATAGTGACTCAGGGTGCTAAAGGTTGCTTGGTGATTACACCAAACAGTAAAGTGGCGATCAGCGCTTATCAGGTTGAAAGTGTTGATACTACCGGAGCTGGTGATGCTTTTATGGCGGGTTTGCTCGCAGCTATTGCTCAATATGGTGTTTCGGATAATGAAGATTATTTTATGACAATAGTGACTCAAGCCGCGGCTTGCGGTGCATTAGCTACAACTCGAAAAGGTGCGATTAGTGCAGCGCCAACCCAACAAGAGCTCATTGATTTTATTGCTCAACAGCCGCCGTTGCATCAAAGGGAATTATAACGCGAGTGGAACAAGGTGATATAAATATGTCACCTTGATTTAATCAGGCTGTTTATTGACTAATATTAAGCAAATATGTGATGTTTTATCATGACTGAAAGTTCTATTTTCTTGATATTAGCGTATGATATTGAATGTATTTCACTTGTTTATATTTATACTCTGACATTTGTACTATGGATAAACTATGTTACTGCGTTCGGGAGTAGCTTTAGCTATTTTTTCTTATATATTATGGGGGATTACCCCTTTGTTTTATCGCCTGCTTCCCGGCGCTCAGGCATTAGAACTTTTAGCCCAACGCCTGATATGGTCAATTCCTTTCCTATTTCTTATCCGCCTGATCATCAAAAATAAATCATTATGGAAGCAAGTTTGGGCTGACAAACGTTCGATTATTTTATGCTTATTCAGCTCATCAATTATGGCTGTCTCTTGGACTGCTTTTACTTATGCTTTGACGCATGGGCAGGTATTAGCGGCAAGCCTTGGGTATTTTATCAATCCACTTTTTTCAATTCTATTAGGTGTAATATTCCTACGTGAGCGGCTAATCTTTGCAGAAAAACTGGCCGTGATTTTTATTTGTGCAGGAGTGGGATATCAAATTTGGCAGTATGGCGAACTACCTATTCTGGCTTTAATTATGGGAAGTGCTTTTGCAATTTATGGCCTAATTCGTAAGTTTATTCGTTTTGATGTCTTTACCTCATTACTACTAGAGGCACTTTGGTTATTTCCTGTTGCACTCGCCATTACATGGTGGTTATCTGCAAACGGAACGAGCGCTGTTATGAATGGCGACTGGCAAACCAAGTTACTTTATATGCTCGCAGCGCCCGTGACTATTATTCCACTGATCTTCTTCACGGCTGCAATTAAACGAACAACATTGACGGTTATTGGTCTTGCACAATATATCGAACCAACCATTCAATTTTTATTGGCAGTATTCTTATTTAATGAGCTTTTTGATTGGGTGAAAGGGGTTAGTTTCTCTCTCATTTGGCTTGGCTTATTATGTTGTATTCTTGCTCTGCTACATAAACGCTATAGTGAATTTCATCGTAGAGATCCATTTGTAACAGGGCGTGATGAAACCCCCAAACTCTGATTATCATGGGATAGTTATTGTTTTAAAAAGTTTCTGCATAGCGGAAGCAAACGATTGCGTATATAATCTACTTCATTATTTTCATCTGTCCGCATACAAAGGCCATCAATCATGAATCAATTAGGTACTGCTCTTTGCTCCTCTGCTACAAAAGTCATGCTTCTCGGTTCAGGAGAGCTAGGTAAAGAAGTGGCGATTGAATGCCAACGTTTAGGGATTGAGGTTATTGCGGTTGATCGTTATGAAAATGCACCTGCAATGCATGTTGCACATAGAAGCTATACGATAAACATGCTTGATGGTGAAGCGCTACGTCAGTTAGTTTTAGCAGAAAAACCAGATTTTATCGTACCTGAAATTGAAGCTATCGCGACTCAGGCCCTTGTTGAGTTAGAACAACAAGGACAAAAAGTTGTGCCTTGCGCAAAGGCGGTATCTTTAACGATGAACAGAGAAGGTATCCGTCGTCTTGCTTCTGAAGAGCTTGGCTTACCGACCTCTGAATACTTTTTCGTTGAAAATAAAGCAGATTTTATCCGTGCAGCAACTGAAATTGGTTTTCCTTGCATTGTAAAACCGGTGATGAGTTCATCAGGTAAAGGGCAAAGTATTATTCGTTCACTGGAACAACTTGAACAAGCTTGGAATTACTCTCAAGAAGGTGGTCGAGCAGGACAAGGTCGCGTTATTGTTGAAAAAATGGTTAATTTTGATTTTGAAATTACGTTACTTACTATTAGTGCTGTTGACGGTATTCATTTTTGTTCACCTGTCGGGCATCGCCAAGAAAAAGGGGATTATCGTGAGTCTTGGCAGCCGCAGCGAATGAACGATATTGCCCTGAAAAAAGCACAGGAAGTGGCTGCGAAAATAGTCACTGCGCTTGGCGGCTATGGTTTATTTGGGGTGGAATTGTTTGTTTGTGGCGATGAAATTATTTTTAATGAAGTTTCTCCTCGCCCTCATGATACCGGAATGGTGACGCTAATTTCTCAAAATCTATCTGAATTTGCTTTGCATGTTCGGGCTTTTTTGGGTTTGCCTATTGGTAATATTCGCCAATATGGTCCAAGCGCTTCAGCCGTTATTTTACCTGAGTTACATAGTTGTGACGTGGTTTTTTCAGGTATTGGTGAGGCATTATCAAATGATGTTCAATTACGACTATTTGGTAAACCGGAAATTGCCGGAACGCGTCGATTAGGCGTGGCACTTGCTATTGGTGATACAATCGAAAAAGCTTTAGATATGGCAAAATTATCGGCAAATACAGTAAAAGTGATAGGTTAATTTTCAATTATTAATTGATTAAGTGAGCCCATTAAAATAACGATGGGCTTATTTATTTCATTTGGTATTTTATCTTTTGTTATTTAATATTATATCGATGATTTTTCAGAGTGAATAAATACAGCAAAATGATAAAGCTAAAGGGTGATAAATGATCCGATTTTTAATCTGCGCGGTGTCATTAATTTTTATGTCGAGTAGTGCGCTTAGCGATAATCTTGAAAAGCAATTTGAAAATTGGGTTGAAGGTAAGCAAAGTCACTGTTTCGAGCCTAAATCGCCTTACTTATATTGCCTACTTGATATTCCTAATGAAAAATTTTCAATCGTCGATATTAATGGCGATGAAATGTATCAAATTTATTATTTTGATAATTGGCCAGATGCAGCTAAGGATGGGGTGTATCGCATTATTAAGAACAATAAAATTGGCTATGCCGATGCAATAACAGGCAAAATTGTGATTGAAGCTCAGTATGATTGTGCTCATCCCTTTGAAAACAGCAAAGCGCATGTTGGTGTTGGGTGCAAAATAGAAACGGATGGCGAACACAGTTGGTGGGTTGGTGGTAATTGGCAATGGATTTCTTTGAAAGGGGAAGTTATCAATGAATAACCACTACATTATCAGTTTTAGTAATCACTTTATTAATTAACAGTAATAATTCACTTTCTTCTCCATATTTATTAACAATAATGACAATTTTAACTAGATTAGTGTAATTGTTTAACTTATTGAAATGCTGTTATTATTGTTATCTACATCACGTTTTTCATCCGCTCATGTCACGCTCAAAACCATTCGCGTCAAAAATCTAACCGCTTAATTCTTTATGCCACCGCTTAGTCCAACTTTCGCCTTTTAGGGTGAGTTATTTCTTACCATATACACTATGGCAGAGTTCATTTTTTTACTTACTACAAGTCAACCGCTGCCAATAATAAAGTCATTAGTTATTCATTCAAAGTAATAAAAGCAGATTCAATGTGTTTTTAACTAATGGTAAATCAGGGATTAATGGCATGTTCGTTCTACCTCAGAAAGGTGTTCTATGAACAAGAATGGTATTTTAAAGCACGTTCCTTGGATGATCCTTGGGATAATTGGTGCAGTTTGTTTGGGCGTTGTTGCTCTCAGACGTGGTGAGAACATCAGTGCGCTATGGATAGTGGTCGCATCGGTGTCAGTTTATCTAATTGCATATCGCTACTATAGCTTATATATAGCGACTAAAGTGATGAAGCTCGATGAAACTCGGGCAACACCTGCGGTCATTAATAATGACGGTTTAAACTATGTACCGACAAATAAAAATGTTTTATTTGGTCACCACTTTGCTGCGATTGCAGGTGCTGGCCCATTAGTCGGGCCAGTATTAGCGGCACAGGTTGGTTATCTTCCCGGAACATTATGGCTACTTGCCGGTGTTGTCGTTGCCGGTGCGGTACAAGATTTTATGGTGCTGTTTATTTCATCACGCCGTAATGGGGCATCGCTAGGGGAAATTATTAAGGAAGAGCTAGGGCCTATCCCAGGGACTTTGGCTTTGTTTGGTTGTTTCCTTATCATGATCATTATTCTGGCTGTATTGGCCCTGATAGTGGTTAAAGCGCTAGCAGAAAGCCCTTGGGGTGTATTTACAGTTTGTTCTACAGTCCCAATCGCACTCTTTATGGGAGTGTATATGCGCTTTATCCGGCCGGGACGCGTGGCTGAGATATCCGTCATTGGTATTGTATTATTAGTGGCATCAATTTGGTTCGGTGGTGTTATTGCACACGACCCGTACTGGGGCCCAGCGCTGACATTTAAAGACACCACGATTACCTATACGCTTGTGGGTTATGCCTTTGTTTCAGCATTATTACCTGTTTGGCTGATTTTGGCTCCACGTGATTACCTTGCAACCTTCCTAAAAATCGGTGTTATTGTTGGATTGGCGATTGGTATTGTGATCCTAAATCCAGAACTGAAAATGCCAGCCGTGACACAATTCGTTGATGGTACAGGCCCTGTCTGGAAAGGTACGTTGTTCCCATTCTTATTTATTACTATTGCTTGCGGGGCGGTATCAGGTTTCCACGCATTGATAGCATCGGGTACGACACCTAAATTGTTAGCGAATGAAAAAGATGCACGTTACATCGGCTATGGTGCGATGTTAATGGAATCTTTCGTTGCTATCATGGCATTGGTTGCCGCATCTATTATTGAACCAGGTTTGTATTTTGCAATGAACACCCCTCCTGCGGCTTTAGGTATTACGATGCCTAACTTGCATGAATTGGGTGGCTCTGATGCTGCAATGATCATGGCTCAATTGAAAGATGTTTCTGTACAAGCCGCCGCAACGGTTAGCTCGTGGGGTTTTGTTATCTCTCCTGAGCAAATTATGCAAACCGCGAAAGACATTGGTGAACCTTCTGTCTTGAACCGTGCGGGTGGTGCGCCAACACTGGCTGTGGGAATTGCATTTGTATTCCACGAAATAATGCCTGCCGCTAATATGGGCTTTTGGTATCACTTCGGTATTTTGTTTGAAGCGCTGTTTATCTTAACTGCACTAGATGCGGGAACGCGTTCAGGTCGCTTTATGTTGCAAGATTTACTTGGTAACTTCGTTCCATTCTTGAAGAAAACTGACTCATTAGTTGCGGGGATTATCGGTACCGCGGGTTGTGTTGGACTCTGGGGTTACTTATTGTATCAAGGCGTTGTTGACCCACTAGGTGGCGTTAAGAGCCTATGGCCGCTGTTTGGTATCTCGAACCAAATGTTAGCTGCAGTAGCTTTAGTCTTAAGTACCGTTGTCTTGATTAAGATGAAACGCAGCAAATACATTTTGGTTACTGTTTTACCAGCTGTATGGTTATTAATCTGTACCACTTGGGCGCTGGGTCTGAAATTATTCAGTGATAATCCTCAGTTGGAAGGTTTCCTTTATTTAGCGAAATCATATAAAGATAAAATCGCCGCTGGTGGTGCTGATTTAACAGCACAAGACGTGACGAATATGAACCACATTATTATTAATAACTATACGAATGCGGGTTTAAGTATTCTATTCTTAGTTGTGGTATACGGAATTATTTTCTTTGGTATCCGTGTTGCAATGAAGGCGAATAAAAACCCAAATCGCACCGATATGGAAACACCTTATGTACCGGTGCCTAAAGAGGGAGTGAAAGTTTCATCTTCACATTAATCTTTAAAGTCTAAAATGGTGCCCTACATTGTGCGATAACATGATGTAGGGCATTTGTATTGGAGAAGGCGATGTTTGGAAGTTTAGGTAAAACAGGAAAATACCTTGGGCAAGCGGCACGTATGCTAATTGGTATTCCTGATTATGATACTTACGTACAACATATGAAAGATAACCATCCCGATAAACCGGTCATGACTTATAAAGAATTTTTCCGTGAGAGACAAGATGCGCGTTATGGTGGTAGTGGAAAGGGTGGATTTCGCTGTTGTTAATGATCAATAGTAATGATTAATGTTAATGATCGAAGTTAACCGATAAATTGATGAAGAAATGAGGATAATAATGAAACCAATCAATGTCACGATACTAAGCGGTTTTTTAGGTGCAGGTAAAACAACACTACTGAGTCATATTCTTCATGCTGATCATGGGCATAAAATCGCAGTTATTGAAAATGAATTTGGTGAAGTTCCTATTGATAATGCATTAATAGGCGATAGAGCCACTCAAATCACCACATTAAGTAATGGCTGTATTTGTTGTAGTCGTTCAAGTGAATTAGAAAATGCATTATTAGACCTATTAGATGGACTAGATAGCGGCAAACTTGATTTTGACCGATTGGTGATTGAATGCACGGGGATGGCAGATCCCGGTCCGATTACGCAAACTTTTTTCTCTCATGAAGTCTTGTGCGAACGATTTTTATTGGATGGCATCATTACGCTTGTAGATGCGGTTCATGCAGATAAACAGTTAAATGATTTTGCAATAGCACAGGCCCAAATTGGTTATGCCGATAGAATTCTACTCACCAAAACAGATATCGAGCCTAACAATACTGCTCAAAAAGAGGCACTAATTGAGCGTATACAACGAATTAACGCACGAGCACCGATTTATCCAGTTATTCATGGTGATATAGATTTAAAGTTATTGTTGGATATTGAAGGGTTTTTGTTAGATTCACAGTTAATTGTTAAACAACCGACTTTTCGTTTTGCACCAAAACAGCAAAATGAGGTGGAGTCGATAGTGGTTGAATTTGATTACCCTGTTGAGTTGATGGCGATATCTCAAGTAATGGAAGATTTATTGTTAAGTTTCGCTGATAATTTATTACGTTATAAAGGTATTTTATCCATCAAAGATGAACCTAAGCGTTTATTATTTCAAGGCGTTCAGCGCCTATATAGCGCAGATTGGGATAAAGATTGGCTTGATGATGAAAAACGCCACAGTGTATTGGTGTTTATTGGGATTAAGCTTCCTGAAGAGATTATCCGCGAAAAATTTGCACAGCTTGAACTCAAATAATATAAGTTGCTAAGGGTAATTCAGTGGTAACAAGGTGATAAGCTAGGATATCGGGTCATCTATATAAGTATATGACCCGAATGGACGAAGCTGACGAGTTATAAGAACAGTTAGCGCGCTTTCGCTGCCATAATTTCGATGATTTGCACATCAGTATGCTTCATCGACCCTGCGGCTAATGCGCATAAATTTGCAATAGATTGGTCAACGTCATCAGAAACAATACCATCAGAGCCTCTAACACAGCTATTATCCATTGCCATTAGTACGGCTTTGTATGCTGAGCTCGCGCCTGTAGAGACTTTCATCGCACAACTGTTTGACGCCCCATCACAAATCATGCCACTGACATCCCCAATCATGCTACTAATAGCCATCGCAACTACTTCATAACGCGATTCTAATAACCACGCAATTCCTGCGGCGGCACCCATTGCGGCGGTGGTTGCCGCGCATAAAGCTGATAATGCAGGTAGTTGATTGTGAATATAAATAGCCATTAGGTGGGATAGCATTAATGCACGTGCGAGCTGTTCTTCTGTTGATTGAAGGTAGTCAGCCGTGACGACGACAGGCATGGTTGCAGCAATACCTTGATTACCTGAACCTGAATTGCTCATCGCAGGAAGAATTGCACCGCCCATACGTGCATCTGATGCGGCAGAGGTACGGATCATAATTTCTGACATTAAGTCTTTTGATAATAAACCGCGATCGCGCTGAGTCTGTAGCGTTCTACCAATATGTAAGCCGTAAACATTGCGCAAGCCTTCTTGAGATAATGCATCATTAAGATGCGCGGCTTCTAAAATGAAACAAATATCTTCAAGGGGGGCTTGAGTTGCGAAATTATAGACCGCTTTAGCGGTAACTATAGGTAATGGAATATCGGCAGCACAGTCAACAGGAGAGCTACTTTGTTGCTCACCTTGAGTGATATCAAAGATAATATTATCGTTATGGATAATTTTGACAATGTGCGTATGAGTACGCGCAATCATCACTGTTGCGGATTCCGTTTCGGTATAAACGGTGGCTTCGGAATAAATTACATCATCACAGGGTTTTTTAATATCGACAGTCACTAAACCTGCCGCAAGCATGGCCTTACTGCGTTCAATCGCATCGGGAGTGGCTGATTTTAGCACTTCAAGACCTGCATCTGCATCACCACCAATAGCGCCAAGAACGGCAGCGATAGGTAATCCGACCATGCCAGTTCCCGGTACGGTGACACCCATACCATTTTTCATCAGGTTTGGGGAAACAAAGGCACATACACGGATCACTTCGCCATTAACGTACGAAGCCGCTTTCGCTGCCGCTAGTGCCAATGAAATTGGCTCGGTACAGCCTAAAGCAGGTTTAACCTCTTGCTTGACTGCGTTAATAAAATATTGCCACAGTAATGGCTGAGATTGTGTGTGCATAGTGAGTTTTCCCAACGGAATCTTTTTGATGGAATTATTTTAATAAAAAAGTGGGAGAAAAGTTTCACTATGTTTAAGGTGTTGAGGGGGTTTTAGAGAAAAATAATCTCTTATTTAAGTTACAAAGGCGAAAAAATTTTAAGTTTGATGTGTATCACAAAAAATCCTGCCTAAGACATTAGGCAGGATAGGGATGCTAAGGGCTGTTGATCTTTATCCCTAGCTATCTAAATCGAGTCGTTTGCTTTGCCAACGACGCGAGCGCCAACGCCAAGCATTGGTTAAACCACGTAGCCATTCATCTGCAAAGAAGCCAATCCAGATACCGAGTAGCCCCATTTCCATTTTAATACCAAGGAAATAACCCAATGGGATCGCGACGCCCCACATAAAGATAATAGCCGTACATAATGGGAAGCGTGCATCACCAGATGCTCTGAGTGCGTTAACCATGACAATATTCAGTGTTCTACCTGGTTCTAAGAACACTGAAAGTAGGAACAGTGGTAGCAAGAGCGTAATAATTCCCTGATCTTCAGTCAGATTGGTAATGATAGGATCGCGCAGTAGCCAGAAAATAATAACGACACCGATAGTGACATAAAAGCCCATTTTTAAGCTTTTTATGCCACGACGGTAAGCATCTTCAAAGCGTTTTGCTCCAACGAGATGCCCAACCATAATTTCATTACCAATACTGATAGATATACCGAACAGCATAATAAAAAGAGAAAGCTGGAAGTATAGGGTTTGAGCCGCAAGTGCGGTTTCTCCCATCAAGCCGATGAATGCGGATGCGGTCATAAAATGTAGTATCCACACCAAGTTTTCTCCCGCTGAAGGTAATCCAATATGCAGAATTTTACCTAACATACTGCTAGACCAACGTACTAATTGTAGCGGGGAAAATTTAATTCTCAGTCCATAAAATAATAGGCAGAAAAGTAAAATAACCGCGATGACACGTCCAACAACAGTTGACCATGCAACACCTTCTAATCCGTATTGCGGTAAACCGAAGAAGCCATATAGCACAATCATGTTACCAAATACGGTAATGATATTGGCTATCAAAGTCACCCACATTGCAGGCTGCGATTTACCGTATACGCGTAAACATGCTGCTAATATGATTGAAATTGCTTCAGGAATTAAGCAAATGCCTAAAATGTGCAAATATGCATAACCATCATCCATTAAATGTGATGGTGTATTCATGATGCTAAGGATTTTATAGCCAAAAAAGAGGGCAATTAACGCACTTGAAAAACCAAGTATGAAGTTAAACGCAATCGAAATATGTATGGCTTGACCTGCTTTATCACGACGTCCAGCGCCTAAATATTGAGCAATAACAACACTGCACCCGACGCTGATGAAAGTGAAAATAGTGATAAAAAGATCAAATACCTGATTTCCCACCCCCATTGCAGCGAGGTAGGCTGTTGATACATGGCTCACCATGTAGGTATTAATAAGTAAAGTGGCCAAATGAAGAAAAATATCAATAAAAATTGGCCAACTAAGAGAAAATAGCGATCTCTCAGTGACATCAGACTGATGCATCAAGAACCTTTATATAATTAGAATTAAGGGAAAATAAATTGGACGATAATTCTACATGGATTTGCTGAGGTATAATAGCGTTTGGCATGTCCTATTTTTATAAAGTGAATACTTTTGTTTAGTTTCAACGATTCTGTTAGATTCAATATATTCATAACAATTCGAATTATAGTGTTTATTATAACGCTATTGACTGTTAATTATTCACTCTTACTACATATTTATGTATTATTGCGATGAGATATATTTGCTGAGGCCTGAAAGATTCAAGGTATAGCGTTAATACGTGCGAACAACATCAGAAGACGTTAAATTAAGGAACACAAATGACTAAAATTAAAGCAGCAATAGTGGGATACGGCAATATTGGCCGTTATGCACTCGAAGCTGTTCAAGCCGCTGAAGATTTTGAATTAGTGGGGATAGTGCGCCGTAATACGCAAGATGTTCCTGCTGAACTTTCTGCTTACAAAATTGTAGATGATATTGAAAAACTGGGAAAAGTGGATGTTGCATTATTGTGCTCACCAACTCGTGCAATTGAGCCTTTGGCTGCAAAAATTTTAAGCCTCGGTATTAATACCGTGGATAGTTTTGATGTGCATTCAGGCATTGTAGATTTAAAACATAGCCTTGATAAAGTCGCAAAAGCTTATAACAGTACCGCAATTATTTCCGCTGGTTGGGATCCTGGTTCTGATTCCATCATGCGTACATTAATGTTAGCGATGGCACCGAAAGGCGTGACTTTTACCAATTTTGGTCCAGGTATGAGTATGGGGCATAGCGTTGCAGCTAAGGCAGTCGAGGGTGTAAAAGATGCGCTGTCAGTGACTATTCCGCTGGGAACCGGTGTGCATCGTCGCATGGTGTATATTGAATTGGTCTCTGGGGCTAATTTTGACGATGTGGCTCGTGCAATCAAAGCGGATAGCTATTTCTCATCAGATGAAACGCATATCCGTCAAGTTGATAGCATTGATGCGCTTAAAGATGTAGGTCATGGGGTACATATGACCCATAAAGGAGTTTCAGGTGCGACGCATAATCAATTATTTGAATATACAATGCGTATCAATAACCCTGCATTAACGTCCCAATTTATGGTTTCTGCTGCTAGAGCAACAATGAAACAAGCCGCAGGCGCTTATACGGTTATTGAAATCCCACCGGTTAATTTTCTACAAGGTGATTTAGATAGTTTAATCGCTAAATTGGTTTAACTATTTACTTATTTATTTACCTATTTATTTACTTATGTGGCATGAATAACGATTGAGATGATTCATGCCATTTCTACTCATTTACGTTCTCTGTTTTAATCCTCTTATTATTCCAACATTCAGATTATAGCCACTATTTATTTTTCACCTGATTGAGTAGTCTACCAAGCTTAATGATTGGCACGATTATTTTTGAGGATAAAATGATGAATAAAAAATCAAGGAGTGAAAGAAAAACGAATAGAAATAATCGTAGCAATGATAAGCAAAGCGAGAGCGGTTTTTTTTCTAAGAGCAGTTCGACAAAAAGTCTGACTGAAAGCAAACAATCATTTAATGTTATTCGCGCATTATCGAAAATGGTTAACTATGGTTAACTATAGTTTCTCGTTATTCTATGTTGGGTTTATTCTCTCAGTATGGTTTTACCCTGAATACTATAATGCAGAGATTATTTATAATCTGACAATTATTCTTATTTTTGAGTTTATTCTCGTGCACTCTGGCGTTTTTATGGCGGTAATTCAAAATAAAATTGCCTTGGTGGGTTTTGCTCTATTTTATGGAGTATTTGCCCTTGCAATAAACACTTCGGTACTTGGTGATGCGCCAATTATTCTTTATCTTTACAGTGCTACAGTGATAAATCGAATGATATTTGGCTTGAGTAGCCGTAGTCCGCAAGAACGACAAGAAAATATGGGCTATTCCGCATTAATGGCGCTCAACTTTATGTTTTGTATTTTCGCCGCTCTGATCCTATCTTTTATGGTGCCTTATGGTGGTCTAACGCCTAGTTACTTATCTTCCATTGACTATTATACAGCTATGACCTCAGGTGGAGAATTTCCTGAAAACCCCCATGTTGCATTTGCTTTTGGTGTTATGTACTTTTCTATGCCAGTAGTTATGCCTATTATTGTTAAGTATTTTACTTATCGATACCGTAAAAAACAGGCTAGTAAGGTTAGCGCTTAAGTATGATTTTGCTTTGCGTTATCATTTTTAATAACAGCTTTTATTATGAATAAATAATCTATAAGCAATAAAAAAACGCCTACCGAAGTAGGCGCCTGGTGTTGGCAAAACAAAATGGAAAATAAAAATACTAGCGAGTAATTGATTTGAATTTTTGTGTTGTTTCTGTGAGGGCAATTTCAGTTGGTAGACGTTCCATCGAGCTTGCACCATAAAAACCATGACAATCTGGGCAATTAGCTAAGATATATTGAGCATCTTCTGGTGTAGCAATAGGACCACCATGACAAAGTACAATCACATCATCGCGAACCGATTTAGCCGCTTTCGCCCAATCATTAACTAGGGCCACACAATCTTTAAGTGTCAGTGCCGTTTCTGCACCAATATTACCACCTGTTGTTAACCCCATATGAGGCACAATGATATCCGCACCGGCTTTGGTCATTGCGATAGCATCTTCACTGCTAAAGACATAAGGTGTGGTTAATAAATCTTTTTCGTGAGCCATACGGATCATATCGACTTCAAGTGCGTAACCCATTCCTGTTTCTTCTAAATTTGCTCTGAAGTTACCGTCTATTAAACCGACCGTTGGGAAGTTTTGCACACCAGCGAAGCCTGTCGCTTTGATATCATCAAGGAATTTATCAAACTGACAAAATGGGTCCGTACCGTTGACACCTGCAAGCACAGGGGTTTGTTTAACGACCGGTAGCACTTCTTTTGCCATGTCCATAACGATTTCATTGGCGTTGCCATAGGCAAGAAGGCCAGCGAGTGAGCCACGACCAGCCATGCGATAGCGGCCTGAGTTATAGATAACGATTAAATCAATACCGCCAGCTTCTTCGCATTTAGCTGATAACCCAGTTCCCGCACCACCACCGATAATCGGTTCGCCACGGGCTATCATATCTCTGAATTTTTTCAGTAAACTTTCGCGGTTATGTTTCATGAATAGACCTCTGTATTATTTGTTCAATATATCCTGATGTAATTGAATCACTTGTTCACAAAATTCAGCGGAATTAACATGATAAGGACTCAAAATTAACTGTCTTTTTGCTGTTGTAATTAGATTTTCGGTCAGTGCATCAATAAATGCTTGGTCAGCGAGTGGGTCCCAAAATGGTGCGCCTTCAATATCTAAGGCTGAGAATCCTGCGGTTGGGATGATAAAGCGAATTTCGCCATCACAACGGTTAAGTTTTTGTGCAATCCAACGACCCATTTGTTGATTTTCTTCTGGGGTAGTTCTCATGAGGGTAACTTGCGAATTGTGGTGATAAAATTGCCTTTCACGATATTGTTCGGGCACCGTGGCCGGTCGTCCAAAATTGACCATATCTAAAGCACCACAGGAAAGGACACAAGGGGTTTGAGTACGAGCAATTGCACCAAAACGGTCTTCATCACAGGCAAGTACGCCACCAAATAGAAAATCACAAACTTCCGTAGTGGTGATGTCTAAAACGGAATGCAATAGATTGCTATCAATGAGTTTTTCCATTGCCTTCCCGCCACTGCCAGTAGCATGAAAAACTAAACAATCAAACTCATCTTCTAGCTTA
Source organism: Providencia sp. (assembly GCF_052096715.1). Classification (NCBI taxonomy): domain Bacteria; kingdom Pseudomonadati; phylum Pseudomonadota; class Gammaproteobacteria; order Enterobacterales; family Morganellaceae; genus Providencia; species Providencia sp. Next base: position 36,740 of record NZ_JBQDNB010000023.1, on the reverse strand, counting down.
GCAGTAAGTTGTTGCACGCAAGATGTGGTGACACCAAACATAGTTAATGCAATAGCCGGTTTTAAGGTGGTGGTATCTTCATCATCTTGATTAAACCAAACTGCCCCTGCAATTTGATTGGCTGCATTTTTTAATACTTTACGGGAAATAATGTTTAACCCAGAGACATCGGTTACTGAATACATCATTGAGATATCGCTGGCACCGATATAGCCTGAAATATCGCCAGAGGCCATGGTGGAAACCATTAGTTTAGGTATACCGACAGGTAATATTTGCATCGCTGGGGTAATTAATGCTGTGCCGCCTGAGCCGCCAAGGCCTAATATAGCAGCAACATCGGTTTGTGCAGCAAGATAAAGACTAAATGCTTGCGCCATAGCTTCTATAGCTTTACCTCTATCGCCACAAAAAACAGCTTTAGCACCAAGAGGATGATAGTTCGCAATAGTATCAGCACTAACATCCGCATTTTTTTCTAATTGAGTTGGTTGCGTTGTTAAATCGACTGTTCGTACAGAAAGCCCTGCATTTTTTATTATTTCACTAACATAAAAAATTTCGGCACTTTTAGTATCTAACGTAGTAGCTATGTAAATAAATCCCTGGTGCTTTTTCATGGAAAATCCTTTCAGATTGGGTCGGGAGTTTAATTTTTCATCTTAATGAGACTATAGTATCATTTTTTAGGTTTGTAAAATGAGATTATTATCTCGTTTTTAAATTTAAGATAAGTAAAATGTGTTAATGATTGTATCTTATTGATAAAAATTAAAAAATAATATTTAATATGGGTTATTATCACTATCATTAAATATTAATATCTATAATTTGTAGCTTAATTAGCATGATCCACCTATGATATTGAGTAATTAGTTTAAAGCTAAATTAAAATTGAGAGATGTTAGAAAATCTAATAGATTAAAAGTGCATGTCAACTCGAGTTCTTTTTTTTATGAAGTTGATTAAACTTATTCTCAGAGACAGTATTTTAAGGATGAATAAATGCCGCAAACTCAAAATATTTCAGAATATAAAGGTACGCGTAAACGAACCTATATTTTATTGGTAACGACGGCTTTAGATTTATTTGAAAAGGGTGCAATGCCTTCTGTTTCTGAGCTTGCATTTGAAGCCGGCGTTTCTCGTGCAACAGCCTATCGCTACTTTCCCACACAGAGCGACTTAATTACTGCTACCGTGAATGCCAGTTTGGGACCTATTTTAACATGGCGACCGCAAAGTGAAAAAACCAGTGAACGTATTGACGAGTTGTTGCGTTATGCTTTTCCTCGAATGTTTGAGCATGAAGGAGTACTAAGAGCGGCATTACAAGTCTCACTACAGCAATGGGCTTCTGACCGCTCATCATTGCAAAATGTAGATGTCCCGAAAGTTAAACGCCTTCAGCGAGGAAATCGAAAAGATATTCTTTCAATGGTGACAACGCCGATGAAAGGTGAATATCCGCAAGAAACGATTGATAAAGTTATCAAAGCTTTTTCGGTTATTTATGGCTCGGAAATATTCTTAGTGCTAAAAGATATTTGGATGTTAGATAATCAGCAAGTCACAGAAATTGCGCAGTGGATGGCAAAAGCCGTTATTAATCAAGCCGACGCTGATAACAGAAATAAGTAAATCCGAGCTTCAGTTAACTGATTTTATCATCACTGATTTATGCTTCTAAATTAGCAAAATACAAAATGAATATCGGTCAAAAATTGAAATTTCAGTGAATAATCACTTAGGTGACAAATAGGTGAAAACTAAACGTTGGTGGCATTATATTGTGATATAAATTAAGGCTATAACATGGGGTCTTAATGGTTAGTTTTTGATGATGAAATTCATAAAAATGTTAGGCGGGATAGTGATTTGCTCATTTATTGGTGGGCTACTAACCTATTTTGGAATACCACTCGCATTAATGTTTGGTCCCATTATTGCCATTATTATTTTTCATCGATTTGGTTTCTCTTTTCCTATTCCTAAGCATACCATCACCTTTGTTCAAGTCGCGTTAGGGACATCTGTAGGTTTGATGTTCAATCAGGTTTCGTTAAAAGAAGTCGATAATTTATTACTTTTATTAGTTATGTTAGTTGTCTGTTTAGCCGTGCAATTTTCATTCAGTTTTTTTTGGTTTTACCGCAAAGTAGGATGGACTAAACAAGAAGCAATGTTAGGATCAGTTCCTGGTGCAATGGCTGCCATTTTAGCGCTGACTGACCATACGCATACCCCGCCACAGAAAATTGTTATTTCCCATACCATTCGCTTAATTATCTTAATATTTTTAGCTGGTATTGTTGTGGGTAGCAATAATGACCCTCAACCTATTTTTCAATTACCCCAGCTTTCATTAGAATCTACTTTTTGGTTGCTAGTCATTGTTGCAGTAGGTGTTATTTCTGGATTGATATTACAGCGTTTAAGAGTTCCTGCACCTTTTATGCTGACTTCATTAGCCACGGCAACTTTAATACAAGGTTGGCTGGATGTGCCGCTTCATTTTCCATTAATGCTAACAGAACTTAGTATGGTATTAATCGGTATGAACATTGGTAATCATTTTATTGTTTTCCCATTGTCATCATTAATTAAAAATATTTACTCTTCTGCTCAAGTTGTTGTTATTAATATTTTTTTAACTTTTCTTGTTACTGTGTTTGCATCATGGTTAACCGGTTACGATATCTCAGTTTTGCTGTTAGCCTGGGCACCGGGCAGTATGGAAGCGATGACATTCGCTGCAATTACGATGAATCTCGATGCTGGATTTGTCATGTCGAATCACATTATCAGAATGGTGATAATTCAAAGTATTCCATCTTTGGTGTTATTTTGGCAGGAAAAAAGAGCGAAGAGGCCCTAAACTGAAAAGAAACATGTGTGGCAATTAACATGTTTCTTTACTTTAAGTTAACTGTTGTTCCCAATAGGTGATGATTTAACTTATTTGACGTAAGCAAATAATCCCAATGAGTCCCGAGCTAATGATTGACATTTAAAGTCTTTATCTAAAGGAATACCTTTTAGATCAGCATAACTTTCTTTGTTCATTTCTGTCATTTTTGTGGAGTTATAATCACTGAGATCCCATTTATTGCTCTTTGCAAGATAAACGATAGCTCGTTCAATTTCCCTATCGGGTATTTGTGTATATCCACAGTCATATTTTAAATAAATAAAAACGGCTGTGAGATCGGCAAGATCTTCAGCTTCGTTTGTAGAAAGAGCTCTGGCAGATTGGGTTATCCCTAACAGAGTCATTAAGCATGACATTACTATAAATTTGCGCATTCAGTATTCTATCGGATTTGTTTGTAAAGTTACGTTAGCATGAGAATAGAATTGTTAGTCAACTATATTTTTCTTAAATCAATGTAATAAACCCATATTTATTGAGTGGGTATGTTGACCTTCCTGTAGGGGGAAGCTTTATCATCCCCACTATTAAAGCACGTTTTCGCCGGAAAAGGTAATTGGCTATTTGCCATCCTATTTTGTTCTCACAGATTTTTTATTTTGATAAATAAAGGAAGGTTATCAATGTTACGTCGCGATTTTCTTAAATTAAGCGCTATTACTTACGCTGCAAGTGCGCTACCTATTTGGAGCCGTATCGCGGTAGCGGCTGAAAACTATCCAACTCTTGCTATTCCTGCATTGTTAGAGCCAGATGCTCAAGGTAATATCCAAATTGCAATTAAGCAAGGGACTTCTGTGTTTGTTCCCGGTAAAAAAACGACAACGTGGGGATATAACGGTGATTTACTTGGTCCGGCAATTAGTTTGAAAAACGGACAAAGTGTTAATATTAATATTGTAAATCAACTGCCTGAAGAAACAACAGTGCATTGGCATGGATTAGAAATATCAGGTGAGCAAGATGGTGGTCCACAAGCGATTATTCGTCCAGGCGCGAGCAGAAAAGTAAATTTTACCGTCGCACAACCTGAATCAACGTGCTGGTTCCATCCTCATACACACGGACAAACAGGCTACCAAGTTGCGATGGGGTTAGCTGGACTGGTATTGATTAAAGACCAAGATAGCACTAAACATGGCTTACCAAGTTCATGGGGCGTTGATGACGTTCCTGTGATTTTACAAGATAAACGTTTGAATGATGACGGCCAGATAGATTATCAGTTGGATGTGATGAGTGCTGCTGTGGGCTGGTTTGGTTCACTGATGCTGACTAATGGTGTGGTTCTTCCTAAGCACATTGCTCCAAAAGGTTGGATACGCCTTCGGTTGTTGAATGGATGCAATGCACGAAGCTTAAATATCTCAACCAGTGATGGCCGTAAAATGTATGTGGTGGCAAGTGATGGAGGCCTACTCGCAGAGCCTATTCCATTAACCGAATTACCTATTTTAACGGGTGAGCGTTTTGAAGTTTTGATTGATGCCTCTGATGGTCGTTCATTTGATTTAGTGACCTTACCTGTTGGTCAAATGGGCATGACGATTGCACCATTCGACCAGCCTCTGCCTGTCCTTCATATTGAAACGACGATCAGTGCTAGTGAAGGTAAATTACCACCTGTCTTGGCCGCGTTGCCCGCGATTCCATCACTTACAGGGCTGACTCGTCGCCGCTTCCATTTAATGATGGATATGCGCTTAGATATGCAAGGCATGATGATGTTACGTGAAAAATATGGTGACCAAGCTATGGGTAACATGGGCGGCACAATGATGGAAAATATGATGTCTGATGGAAATAATAATTCCATGGGGCAGGGAAATATGAATCACGGCAATATGAATCACGGTAGTATGGGTGACGGTAATGCGTCTCAGGGCAAGATGAATAACATGCCAATGAATGGGATGGGAAATGGTGGTGGTCATTGTGGTACGGGGACTGGTGAATTAGATATTCATAACGCGAATACCATTAACGGACAAGTTTTCTCGATGACACATCCTGCGTTTAATGCACCGATGAATAAACAAGAGATTTGGGTCATTTCAGGTCGCGGTGACATGATGTTACATCCATTCCATGTGCATGGTACACGTTTTAGAATTTTGAAAGAAAATGGCAAAGGGGTAGAGCCACATCGCCAAGGCTGGAAAGATATTGTAAGAGTGGAAGGGCAAGTGAGTGAAGTGTTGGTAGAATTTAAGCATCCAGCAACACCGCAGCATCCTTATATGGCGCATTGTCATTTATTAGAGCATGAAGATACTGGGATGATGATGGGTTTCACGGTTAGCTAATATTAATTAAATTAAGCTAAATATCTCATGGGTTAGGATTGTTAGATTCTAGCCCTTTTGTTTTTATAGGTATAATTTAAAATCATTATCATCCTTAACTTAAATTTAGGTTGTCTGTGAAGATATCGCGTCTTAGAGAGCTTTATGCTAAAATTACGTGCTTTCCATTCCCATAGATGCGTAATTAAAGATGAAACATACCCTTGAAGTAATGATCTCTGAAGAAGAGATCGCTCAGCGAATTAATGAATTAGCGAATGAAATTAGTGCTCACTACCAAAAAATAGAGGGCGAATTAGTACTCGTTGGCTTATTAAAAGGCTCATTTATTTTTATGGCTGATTTATGCCGTAAAATCAGTGTAGCTCATGAAGTCGATTTCATGACGGTATCAAGCTACGGTAATGCAATGACATCCAGCCGTGATGTGAAAATCGTTAAAGATTTAGATGAAGATATTCGGGGTAAACATGTTCTGATTGTTGAGGATATTATCGATTCGGGTAACACCTTAAATAAAGTACGTGAAATATTTGAATTACGTGGCCCGAAATCTGTTGCGATTTGTACGTTGCTTGATAAACCTTCACGTCGTGAAGTTGATGTACCAGTCGAATGGATTGGTTATTCTATTGAAGATAAATTTGTCGTGGGATATGGCATTGATTATGCTCAACAGTACCGCCATTTACCTTATATTGGGCATGTGACTCTACTTGACGAGTAATCAATCTCTCATGCTATACGTGCTATAAAAGAAAGGACAGCTAAGGCTGTCCTTTTTATTGATATTCGATTGCTATATTTTTGGCGTGAGTTTCGCTATTGCTTCACGATAACACAGCTCAAGTTTTTCACGGCTATCAGCAGTGGTATGCAAATCATGCAAACGACCGTTGTTAATACCGTAGACCCACCCGTGGATCATCACTTTTTGCCCACGTTTCCATGCTGACTGCATAATAGTTGAGTGGCCTAAGTTATAAACTTGTTCAACAACGTTCAATTCGCATAAACGGTCGAGGCGTTCGCAAGGCTTTAATTCACCTAGCATTGAGCTATGTCGGTACCATATATCACGGATATGCAATAACCAGTTGTTAATCAATCCTAACTCAGTATTATCAACAGCCGCTTCAATACCACCGCATCCATAATGGCCACAGATGATAATGTGTTCGACCTCTAAAACATCTACCGCATATTGAATAACGGATAAACAGTTAAGGTCGGTATGGATGACAAGATTGGCAACGTTACGGTGTACGAATAGATCACCTGGCGCAGCATTAATTAATTTTTCAGCAGGTACACGGCTATCTGAACAGCCGATCCATAGGAATCTAGGTTTTTGAGCTTTTGATAATTCTTTAAAGAACTCAGGATTTTCCTCTTTTACAGAGGCTGACCATGCTTCATTATTTGCAAATAGCTCTTCGATTTTTTTCATCATGACTTATAGCCTGGTTGTGTTACTTTGCGATAAAAATTTATACAATATTTAACTCGTCATACATCAACTTGCATTGGTGTTGACTGTGTTCATTCGTTCTAGTTACCAATGTTAGTTAGCGCCTAGCGACTCATTTACTTGCCATTTAGCTGCACCTTGACTGATTTAGAGTATATTGATTTATTAATAGTTAGTTATATTAATTCAATTTCATTATGATGAACCACTCATTTAGACAAGACAACCCTAAATAAGTAACATGTTGAATTATCTTTTATAACCTTATATTCATCATACTTCAAATGACATTATTACTGCAGTTCTTGGGCTATTTTCCCTTGCTACCTATCTGTATCTCAAATTATTTTGGGTTTATTATCACTTTTCTGCATAACATAGAATAGAAAAAAGTGGCATCATAGGCCCATATTGCCCTTAAACCATCACAAGAATAAAGGTGTTTTTTACATATGACGTATGCCCTTGAGTTATCGCAACTGACCAAAACCTATTCGGGTGGCGTGAAGGCTTTGCGAGGAATCGATTTGAACGTTGAAGATGGTGACTTTTATGCATTGCTCGGACCTAATGGCGCAGGTAAGTCAACCACAATAGGGATTATTAGCTCACTGGTCAATAAAACTAGTGGTTCAGTCAAAGTGTTTGGCTATGATCTTTCAAAGCAAGTTGTGCAGGCTAAGCAGCAACTTGGTCTCGTTCCACAAGAATTTAATTTTAATCCTTTTGAAACGGTATTACAGATTGTACTCAATCAAGCAGGTTATTATGGCGTTAAGCGTGATATCGCTTTACAGCGTGCGAAACAATATTTAACCCAATTAGATTTATGGGAAAAGCGAGATGAACGGGCGCGTAACTTATCTGGTGGTATGAAGCGTCGTTTGATGATTGCTCGGGCATTAATGCATCAACCTCGATTATTGATCTTAGATGAACCGACAGCGGGTGTTGATATTGAGCTACGTCGTTCTATGTGGAGCTTTCTGAAAGAGCTAAATGCACAAGGAACAACCATTATTTTGACAACCCACTATTTAGAAGAAGCTGAAATGCTGTGTCGGAATATTGGTATTATTCAACACGGTGAGCTGGTGGAAAATACCAGTATGAAGCAGTTATTAAGTCAACTAGAGTCAGAAACATTTATTTTTGACCTAACACCTAAAAGTCCGATACCTAAATTAGCAGGATATGACGCTCGGTTAATTGATACATCGACTCTAGAAGTTGATGTGAAAAGAGAGCAGGGACTTAATGGGGTATTTAGTCAATTAAGCGAACAAGGCATTCAAATTTTGAGTATGCGTAATAAGGCGAATCGTTTAGAAGAATTATTTGTCAATTTAGTGGGAAAAGAAAGTGATGCCGCCCATAAGGAGGATGCACAATGATTTCATTATATTGGGTTGCATTAAAAACGATTTGGATAAAGGAAGTTACTCGTTTTGGTCGGATATGGGTACAAACATTGTTACCACCGGTGATTACGATGTCGCTCTATTTTGTGATATTCGGTAACTTGATTGGTTCTCGAATTGGTGAAATGGGTGGGGTGGATTATATGCAGTTTATTGTCCCCGGTCTGATTATGATGGCGGTGATTACTAATTCTTACTCTAATGTCTGTTCTTCATTTTTTGGTGCTAAGTTTCAGAAGAATATTGAAGAATTACTGGTAGCCCCTGTGCCAACTCATGTCATTATTGCTGGTTTTGTTGGCGGTGGTGTGGCACGTGGTGTTTTAGTTGGCTTTTTAGTGACTTTAATTTCGCTGTTCTTTATTCCATTACACGTTCATTCATGGTCGATGGTCATAATTACGTTGTTGCTTACTGCAATTGTATTTTCACTCGCTGGATTATTGAATGCAATTTTTGCGAAAAGCTTTGATGATATCAGTATCGTACCGACTTTTGTTTTAACGCCTCTCACCTATCTTGGCGGTGTTTTTTATTCATTAACTTTATTACCTCCAGTTTGGCAGGCGATATCTAAGCTTAATCCTATCGTGTATATGATCAGTGGTTTTAGATATGGCTTCTTAGGTATTGCCGATGTTTCTGTCATGGTAACATTGGGTGTTTTAATGATTTTCTTAGTCATCTTTTATATTCTAACTTGGTATCTTATTGAGCAAGGTAGAGGATTACGTAGTTAATTATTAAGGTCATTAATTGTCTTAAACCATTTATTATTAGGCGCTTAAAAACCGCACTTTAAAGATTAATAAAAAATCAATTAAAGTGCGGTTTTTTATTAATTAAATAAGTAACAATACCTATTTTTATGATTCTAGTGAGCCAAAATGCAGGTTGTTGCTTATTTGCTTAAACTAATTTAATGAAAAGAAAATAGTTCTAATAGGTGACTTTTTTTCTCTTATATAAATATTTTTTTAAAAGTTTAATTTTATGCACTAACATAAAAATTACTTAAGATTAGTCTTATTTTTTTAGCGCTCAATTTTTTTCATTTTTATAGAACAATTAGAGAATTATATCTAGCCAGTTTTTAACGCCCATAATTCCTCCGTTATCGATATTAAAATCTAACATTATTAATGAAGTGTTAATTATATTTGTTTTTTTATTAATAAATTGCAGCGTAATGACAGTAGTGATGAATTTGTATTTCATTCGAAATATGAGGTTACAGTTTAAAATACAAACTGTAACACTACCACTAAGGTGGTATTTGGTTTTTAATTTCAATTATAACATATTTTTAAGTTGTTTATTCTTTAAATACCACTAATTTGCTATATTTTGACATTAAATATATTAACTTATATTAAATTAATATTAATTACACGTATTATGGATTTAGTTAAGAAACGCTAATATACTTTTGATGAGTTAAAACGTAGAGCAATAATATTTAAATTTACATCAGTAATATTGCGTACGTTGATAATTAAATAATATTTACTGACATATAAAGGGTTAAATATTAATTTTAAAAAAACATTATTAATTACATCAATTATGGCTACTGCATTTTCAGGTATGGCAAATGCGGCATCTGCAGATGCTAATGGGACAATTCATTTTAAAGGTCAATTTATTGATTCAACTTGTATGGTTGAAGTTAATAATGCAAATAAAAATGAAGGCACTATTCAGTTAGGTACTTGGATGTCAAACAGCTTTGATAAAGTTGGCGAGAAAACAGATGCAATACCATTTTTAATTGGTCTTAGTGGCTGCCCTGCAACCTTAAATCAAGCCATTGTTACTTTTAGTGGTACTGCTAATTCAGACAACCCAGAACTATATAACGTAGATAAGGCTACAGGGGTTGGTATTGGACTCTCTTCTGATAATGTCGGTTCTACTTATTATCAACCAAACTCTCCAGCTGGTTCTATTGACTTAAGTAAAGGTAATAAAGGTGAAAAAGAATATTTTGCTCGTTATGTAACGACCGCTGATGCAGTTACTCCTGGAACCGCTAACGCTGATGTAACCGTAACTATTAAATATACTCAGTAATTATATTATTAGGGGACTTTACGTGTTCCCTCTTTTTTCCTATAGGGGAATAGTGTGAAAAAATCACTTATTGCTTTAATTCTTTTGAGCACAGCAGCAGTAAATGCTAACGCAAGCGTAGTATTGGGTGGAACTCGTGTGATTTATGAAGGAGATAAAAAAGAAGCCTCTATTTCGGTCAGAAATGATGATAAAACACCTTTTTTGGTTCAATCGTGGATTGATAATTTCGATAACACGGACAAAACTAAACCACCTTTTTCTGTGACCCCACCCCTTTTTCGAATTGAGCCTGAGTCAGCTAATGCGGTTCGTATTGTATTAACAGACCCAAGACTGCCTACAGATAAAGAGTCGGTTTATTGGTTGAATGTGAAATCGATTCCACCATCAGATAAAAATTCAACGAATAGCTTAACAATTTCGATTAATAACAAAATAAAATTGATTTATCGACCTATAACTTTACCAAGTTCAGATGCATTTAATGCATATGAAAAACTGAGTTTTGAAAAAACAGGTAATACTTTAAAAGCGAAAAATCCGACACCTTACTATGTTTCATTTGGTGAATTGAAAGTCGGCAATAAAGAGATTGAAAATCCAGGAATGGTTCCTCCAATGGGTGAAGCGTCATGGAGTATTTCTGGTATGCAAGCAAACCAAGTGACTTGGAGTGCTGTTAATGATCACGGAACAATCACGCAAGCTAAAACACAAAAATTAAAATAATAATTGGAAGATTATTCATTATGCGCCGTATTACAAAACCAAAAAACTTACGTGAACATTGTAATGAATATCTTTCATATTCGCATAATGTGCAATTAAACTTTCAAGTAAAAAGAATTTGTCAGGCTATTACGGCAATAATTGTTGTCAGCGCTAGTATCAATTGTGCCATTGCCGAGGATTATTTTAGTCCTAATTCACTCAGTGCAGTCGATGGGACAAATGTTGCTGATTTACAAAATCTCGATCATTTTTCAACCGCAGGTGGGCAACTTGCAGGAAAATATCACGTCGATATCATTATTAATGGGGTATTTGTTGATTCGAGAGAAGTGACATTTGTTGATAGTGAAACGAGCAAACAATTAATACCTATTTTGACTAAAGCCGAATTAGAATCTTGGGGCGTTAATGTTAAGTCAATTGCTACTTTTTCCTCTCTTACGGCTGAGCAAAGTATCGGTGTTATTAGTAATTATATTCCGGATGCAAAAACGATTTTAGAACTCAACCAGCAAAAACTTATTATTTCTATTCCTCAAATAGCGATGGATAAACAAGTCGCAGGCGCAATACCTTCTAGCCAATGGGAAAATGGCGTTCCAGCATTAGTGTTAAATTATTATTATAGTGGTTCAAATAACTGGAACCGTAATAGTTCTGCAGATAGCAATTCCCATTATTTTAATTTACGTAGCGGACTAAACATAGGTCCGTGGAGGCTCAAAAATTATTCGACTTACAGTGATAATTCAGGGCAAAGAGAATGGAATAATATTGAAACCAGCCTAGAGCGTGGGATTAATTTCTTAAAGTCTCAGTTAATTGTCGGTGATACCACAACACCAGGGGAAGTTTTTGATGGCTTCCAATTTCGTGGTATCCAACTGCAAAGTGATGAGTCTATGTTACCAAACTCGATGAGAGGGTTTGCACCTATTATTAGGGGGATAGCTCAAAGCAATGCAGAAGTAACTGTTAAGCAAAATAATTATACGATTTATCAATCCTATGTAGCCCCTGGCGCTTTTGAAATTGACGATCTTTACTCAACCGGAACCAGTGGTGATTTGACCGTTATAATTAAAGAAGCCGATGGTTCCGAGCGTTCGTTTATTGTGCCATTCTCATCAATTGCCATTATGCAACGTGAAGGACAATTAAAATATTCTCTTACCGGCGGGAAATATAAATCGAATTCAAATGCTAATGAACCCGATTTTATGCAAAGCACATTTATTTATGGCTTACCTAAAGGTATTACAGGTTATGCAGGAACATTACTTTCGAAAGATTATCAATCCTATGCCGCAGGTCTTGGCATTAACTTAGGTAATTTTGGTGCATTATCAACTGATGTAACTCAAGCTAGTACACAAAACTTAAAAGGTCGAGAGAGTACAGACAGTGGTCAATCATATCGTTTTCAGTATTCTAAAAATATGATGACAACGGGAACGTCAGTTACACTAGCAAATTATCGCTACTCCACTCAGGGTTATTACAGCTTTACTGAAGCTAATAGCAACAATTCTGAATTATATCGAGATAACAAAAAAAACCGCTTCCAAGTCACATTGAGTCAATCGCTTAATGAATATGGCAGTATCTATTTTTCCTCTTATCAGCAAGATTATTGGAATCGCTCAGGAAAAGAACGTTCAATGAGCGCAGGTTATAATAATAGTTATGGCGGGATCACTTATAATTTAAATTACAGTTATTCTGATAACGCATACCAACATAAAGCTGATAATCATTTTTCATTTTCAATAACAATTCCACTTGATAATACATTTGGTGGCTACACGTCATTAAATAGCAATATGACCACCGATAATAATGGCAATACAGATGCGATGGTTGGGATCAGTGGCAGCTTACTTGAGCGTCAGAATTTAAGTTATTCCATTCAACAGTCATACGGCAATAAAGAAACTAAAGCGAGTGGAAACGCTGCTGCATCTTATCGAGGTAGCTTCGGTATTGCTAACGTAGGTTATGGTTATGATCGATATTCACAACGTGCTAATTACGGCTTAACGGGCGCAGTGGTCGCTCATCCTTATGGTGTGACATTGTCGCAGCCTATCTATGACTCTTTTGGCATCATTAGAGCACCCGGCGCAGAAAATGTGAATATCTCTAACCGCACTGGGGTGGCTACCGATGGGCGTGGTTATGCCATCGTACCTTATTTAAGTGCTTATACTAAAAATGAAATTTCACTTGATGTGGACTCATTGCCTGACAATGTTGAATTAAAGACCAATACAGTGACTGTTATTCCAACAAAAGGTGCCGCTATATTAGTTAACTATCAAACGCATGTTGGTTATCGCTTACTCTTTAATGCGAATCACAATGGTAAACCCGTTCCCTTTGGTGCCATAGCTCAATTGGATCAAACTGATGGGCAGGATATAAGTTCTGGTATTGCTGATGAAAATGGGGATGTTTACCTTAGTGGGATGCCTGAAAAAGGGCGTTTAAAGATTAAATGGGGTAACGATGCTCAAGACCAATGCACAGCAGAATATCAATTAACGGCGGAGCAGTTGAAGCAGCATTTGCCTATCCTGCCTGTCAATTGCCGTTAAACACTTAAATGAGCTTTTAATATGAATATAAAACAAATTATGACTTCTATTGGTATCACTTTGTTTTCATTTAATGCGTTAAGTAGTGGATCTTATCGTGTTAATTTAGGGAATTTAGATATTAATAATGCAACTCATAAGCTTCCTCAAAAAGCAATTCTAGGTAATGGTTGGAAACAGTTTGATCTTGAATCTGGTAATGCAGTGTGTATAGCAAATGAGCCTAGTGATCTTAAATTTCAACCATTGATAAATAGCAAAACAACCGGTTTATCGATTAACGATGGTGCTGATAATTACCCAATTTTTAGCACGGGTATTGAAGGTATTGGTTATGTGGTTGGTGTACGTCAAAAAGGAACCAGTCGTTGGTATCCTTTAGCGGATAGTAATAGCCCAATTAATGCAGTTGATGGAACGTCGAAATTATTCCTTGAAACTAAAATGATGTATGTAAAAACAGTGCAAGGCAAAATTGAAGGCAAGGAAAATGCATTTGCTCGTTTTGATCCTTTAAAAGTGCAATGTAGTGGTAATTTACAGGGGGATGGTGAGATTCAACCTGCACCTGCGATGGTGACATGGGAAGCGAGTACTTGTGAAATCAAGAGTGCTCGTCAATCGGTTAATTTAGGTGTTCATGAATTAGCAAAAGTGCAGGCTTTAAAAGTGGGAGATACTTTTGGCTATGCTCAACAATCCGTCACTATTGATTGCCCAAGTCAAATGTCTATTTTTTATACTATAGCCGATAATTTTCACCCAAGTAATGTAAGTACGAATATTATTTACTTAGAGAATGAAGGTGAAAAGCCTGGTTTCGCAGTACAAGTATTCGAAGCGGGTAAAACAACCCCATTGCGGTTAGGTGGTGATAGGTCATTGTCGAGTGATCATCTTTATTCATTAATTAATACAGCCAATGCGAGCCAAGTTGTGACGAAAACTTTTGATTTTAGGTATGTAAAATTATCTGACAATGTGAAAGCTTCCGATGGTAATGCACAGGTCACTGTTACCCTAGTGTATAAATAAAATGAGTAATTTAATAATGAAATATATATTTAACTTGTTAATGCTACTCATATTATCTTTTTCAACATGGGTCTCTGCTGCTGATATAAAGGTCAATTTTACCGGTTCTATTCGAGGTACGACATGTAGCATTGAGACTAATAATTTAAATGTTGATTTAGGTCTTTGGTTATTAAAAGGGGGAGGTAGTAATTTTCCTGTGGGTGATACAACTGATTGGGTGGAGTTTGAATTGCAATTTGTTTGTAACTCAGTAAATAACCAAGTTTCAGGTTCATTACGAGGAGTTCCTGCATCTGATAATAAGTCATTTGCGCTAGATAACGTTGAAGGTAAAGCGACGGGAATGGGCATTCAAATTGAGGCTTATTCTACAGAGCGTAAACAATGGGAAGCTAAGAATGTGAACGAAGTTAGTACGCTATTAGGTAGTAGAGCAACTGTTGTTGGCTCGAATAGTATCAAATTGAGGGCGCGTTATAAATCATTAGCTGATAATGCAACTGCGGGAAAAGCAAATGCATCTATCACATTTCTTGTACAAAATAATTAAGGAATGATAATGAGAAAAATAATCAAAGGTTATAAATATTTGTTTCCTATTGCTGCTCTAATTTTTTCTACACCCGCAGTGAGCTATGATGCTGTATTTAATGTTACAGGAAAAGTGGCTGCTGGTACTTGCTCCATAAAATCGTCTCAAACACAAAATGTTAATTTGGGTGATCATACAATTGGTGCGAATGGTTTTGGTCAAAAGATAGGCTCAACGACTAAAGATGTACAATGGGAGCTTAATTTTGATTGTGACGCCAATACTATCATTTCTGTATACCTGACTGGGGACAATGATCCTGATAATAATACAGTATTACGATTAGATTCGAATAATAGTGCTAAAGGGCTAGGTATTGAAACGGTGGCTAATGATGGCATCAGCATTGACTGGCATGCTTTACCATTTTATCGTGAGAGGTCAGTGACTAAAGCCGGTAGGCCAGCAGGACCAATTAAAGTGTTATTTAAATCTCGTTATAAGCAGACTGCGGCTGTTGTAACCCCAGGACCCGCAAATGGTAATTTAGGCATTGATATTTCTTATAACTAAGTATTCATTATTTGATAGATACCTTAATACAGTGTCGATTATATCAAGGTATCAATATGGGAATATTTTAGCTTTAAGCTACCTGTACTGGAACTGCTTTAGCAATTCGGCTCATCGTATTATTGGCATCAAAATAAGCCACTTTAGGCTGATGGTGGCGAGCATCCTCATCTTCCATATTCACATATGAACAAATAATGAGCTTATCACCGACTGCGGCGCGACGTGCAGCTGCACCATTAACCGAAATAATTTTAGAGCCTCTTTCACCCGATATTGCATAAGTTGAAAAGCGTTCGCCATTATCAACGTTATAAATATCAATCGCTTCATATTCTAAAATACCCGCGGCATCCATGAAGTTTTGATCGATGGCACAAGATCCTTCGTAGTGAAGGTCTGCCTGTGTGACGGTGACGCGGTGGAGTTTGCCCTGTAGCATTCTTCTTAACATTTTATTCTTCCTCATTCGAACCACAGCGTTGTTGGCTTCACGCATTCGCCCTAGTCACATACTTATGTATGCTCCTAGGTTCTCATTTGCTTGCCGCCTAGCTGTAATTCGAATGAGTTTGAATAAACTAAAGACTAAAACATATAAGTATAGTTAGTAACTCAAATACATCTAATTTCATTCGAACCACAACGCTGTTGGTGTTGTATTTGCTGTGCTTGTTATTATAAAGTTATGTTAACTGTATTACTTTCTATGCAATATCGCTTTGTAGGTCAACTTGTAAATTGTCAATGAGACGGGTTTGACCTAGCCATGCTGCCATTAAGATAACGGCACGTTTACTTGAATTACTTAATTCAGCCAATGTATCTGCATCACGAATGAATAGCTCATCAGGAGTAAAGCCAGCGGCACGCAAGTCTTCTGCTATTTCTGCGATAATAGACTCGGAAGCACTGGGTGATGTGACTAATTTTTGACCAGCTTCTGTCATGATACGATATAACTGAGGAGCTATTTTAAATTCTTCGGCAGACAAATTATTATTGCGAGAGCTCAGTGCAAGGCCATTTTTGGCTCTGACTGTTGGTACTGAAATAATTTGTGTATCAAAAGATAAATCATTAACTAATTTACGAATAAGCTGTAGTTGCTGATAATCCTTCTCGCCAAATAACGCAATGTCAGGTTGCACTAAATTAAACAATTTGGTGATAACGGTGGCAACACCTCTAAAATGACCTGGGCGGCTAGCGCCTTCGAGCATGGTTGAGAGTTCAGGAACTTCAACGAAAGTCTGTTTTTCCATCCCGTTAGGATAGAATTCTTGAGGTGATGGTGCAAAAACTAAATGAATCCCCCGACGTTTTAGTTTCTCACAATCTTCTTGCAATGTTCGCGGGTAATTCGCTAAATCAGATTGTTTATCAAATTGCATTGGATTGACAAAAATACTGACAATCACAATATCAGCCTGTTGCTTTGCTTGATCAATTATCGCCAAGTGCCCGTCATGCAAATTTCCCATAGTGGGGACGAGCGCGATACGTTTGCCATCTAGTTTCCAGCGACGGATTTCACGGCGCAGTATCAGTGCCGTTTCAACGATAAGCATAAATACAATCCTTATAGTCTACAGTCATAATTAATAGAATGAGTTACGAAAACGAGTGAGACTCATCAGGGTAAATACCTTCTTCAACTTCGCGAATATACATATGAATAGCATCATGTATATTGCCTGCTGGAGCGAGAAAGTTTTTAGCAAATTTGGGTGGGCGAGCGGTAATACCCAGTGCATCTTGCATCACTAGAATTTGGCCATCAGTTTGTGCACCAGCACCGATACCAATAACTGGTAACAATAGCTCTTCGGAGACATGCGCTGCGAGTGAGCTTGGTACGCACTCAAGCACTAATAGCTGCATACCTGCATTTTCTAATGCAATGGCATCTTTGACTAATTGGTTTGCTGTGACTTCATCTCTACCTTGTACTTTATAACCCCCTAGCACATTGACAGCTTGTGGGGTTAATCCAAGGTGCCCACAAACGGGGACTGAACGTTCACCGAGCATTTTAACGGTTTCACATAGCCAACTACCACCTTCAATTTTCACCATGTTAGCGCCTGCCTGCATCAAAATAGCGGCATTATGGCAAGCTTGTTCAGGGGTGGCATAGCTCATGAAAGGCATGTCGGAAATGATAAAGGCATCGGGTGCCCCTTTACGGACGCAACGAGTGTGGTAGGCAATCTGCTCAACGGTGACTGGCAGCGTACTGGACTCACCTTGAATAGTCATGCCGAGGGAGTCACCAACTAACATGACTTGAATACCTTGCTCATAAAATAGTTGAGCAAAACTTGCATCATAGGCGGTGATAGTTGCGAATTTGTGTTTGTCTTTTTTAAACTGACCCAAATCAGCCAGAGAAATTGGTTTCATTATAATAACCTCCGGAAATGATCTCGCTATTGATAATGGCTTATTTAAGGTTGGACACTTTAGGGGGTAATGTCCCAAAGCATCAGGCCATTGCGAGGGATGTGTGTAAGCCTTTCTGAGAGCAATTCGCCATCAGGAAAAACAAGGTTAGGGGAAATTTCACTGAGCGGATACAGCATAAATTCACGCTCCTTTAGCCCGTAATGGGGTACAGTCAACCGTGAGGTATTAATAACACAGTTACCAAAAAGCATGATATCAAGATCGAGGGTTCTAGGACCCCAACGTTCAGCTTTACGCACTCGCCCAAGGTCGAGCTCAATTTTTTGCGTATAGTCGAGCAATATTTCAGGCTCAAGGTCGGTTTCAAGCAAGACCGCCAGATTGAGATAATCAGGCTGATCTTGTGGTCCAAGTGGCTTTGTGCGATAGAAAGACGATATGGCAGCAATACGGCTGCTTGGGAGCGCATTTAATGCCTGGATAGCTTGCTGTGCTTGCGTTAACGGCTCACCTAGGTTACTTCCAATAGCAATATAAACTTGCTCCATGACACTATCTCTCTATTGTGGCTTGTTTGGTTTGCGAGCCCCTGGTAGCGATGAACGATTAGGACGGTGGCGTCGACGTGTTGGCGCATTGCCTAATTCGGAAATCATTTCACGCTGTTTTAAATTATTGGCTTCTTGGAACTCTGCCCACCATTGCGTGAGCTCTTGTAGCTCATTTCGGCGCTCTGCACTTGCTCTTAGCTCGAGTAAATCAAAAGCAGCACGGAATTTAGGGTGCTCCATTAATTTATTTGCACGGCGACCTTGTCGGCGAGGTAAGCGCAATTGCAATAGCCAAATATCACGCATCGTAGTCGTAATACGTTTTGGTATGGCGATTGAACGGCACTGTTCATCAAGAATATCATTCATCGCAAGAGCGAATGCATCATAGTATGCAAGTCCACCTTCTTGGGATAGCTTCTCTGCATGTTCAGTGACGGGATACCATAACATGACTGCAAATAAAAAAGCAGGGTTGACGCGCTTATCATTTTTTAGTCTGAAATCTGTATTTTTTAATACTTGCTCAATGATTTTTTCCATTGGCGAGTCATTATTTTCGCTGAATCGGCTAGTCAGTACTGGGAATAATTGCTCCAACAAATTATATTTTTGTAGCATTTTATAAGTGGCGTAGCCATGACCTGCTTGTAACAGTTTTAATGATTCTTCAAATAGCCTTGCCGATGGTATTTCCTTGAGTAACGGTGCTAAGTGGTGGATAGGCGCTGCGGTATTTGGCTCAATCGTCATATTAAGCTTACAGGCAAAGCGAACCGCTCTTAGCATTCTGACTGGATCTTCACGATAGCGTGTTTCAGGATCGCCAATAAGACGAATAATCCCGTCTTTAAGATCTTTCATACCATTGACATAGTCACGCAATGAAAAATCATCAATGTTGTAGTAAAGGCTATTGACCGTAAAGTCGCGACGGATTGCATCGTCTTCGATAGAACCAAAAATATTATCGCGCAGCAACATACCGTTTTGTGCTTGCGAAGACATATTTTTATCGTCTGACAAATTTTGGTCATGGTGACCACGGAATGTGGCAACCTCAATAATTTCTGGGCCGAACATAATATGGGCAAGACGGAATCGGCGGCCTACAAGGCGGCAATTACGAAATAGCTTGCGAATTTGTTCTGGGGTGGCATTTGTTGTGATGTCGAAATCTTTTGGTTTTTGGCCTAAAAGTAAATCACGGACACCGCCACCCACTAAATAGGCGTCATAGCCGCTTTTATTTAAGCGGTAGAGCACTTTGAGTGCATTATCACTGATATCGTTACGTGAAATGTTATGTTCAGAACGTGGAATTATAGTGATATGTTCTTCGTTTCCGGTTGTCATTGTGGATTGTTTCTCTGCCTGTACGTCGGCACGCTTGGATTGACGAACCGTTTTTTTCATTTGTTTAGTTTTCTGCGCCACGGGCAATACTTCCACTGGGGCAGAATGAGTGACTGGTTTTTCACCGGCTGCGCGTGGATCTTGCTCGACATTATCATTGCGGGATGCATTGCCATTACGCGACAATATATTACGGCAGAAATTTGCTACTCGGTTAAAAATAGTACACCTCGATGTCGTTACGAATATTCATTAAACAAAATAAGCGGCTAATCATAGCTTACTGAGGTTTCTTTGAGAATGGTTAAACGAATAAAAGTGCTATCTAATCATTTTTTATATCAATAGCTTTATCGGTAGAGGGCTAAAATTGCACTCAATTTACCGTTCTCAATAATAGTAGAAACCCTTTGCCTGAGCTGTTCTCGCAATACAATGAACTTAACATTATGCAAAGTAATCAGCGCATATCGCAAGATAATTTTATGAGAGAGTTTATTTCTATCTTGGCTTAGGATCAATGCTAAATGTATTAGATTAAAGCATCCATTTAGTGAAATTAAATTTTTATTGACTCATGAAAAGATAAAATCAAAGCGCAGAGGAAGGGGATTTTAGAGGTGAAAATTCCTTATAACGGCGCATGACAAATGCGCCGTTTAGGACTCCATTTAGCAATTAGCCAGCCATTTGCTTTTCGCGAATTTCAGCTAATGTTTTACAGTCGATGCACAAATCAGCGGTAGGGCGGGCTTCCAAACGGCGGATACCAATTTCTACTCCACATGATTCGCAAAAACCAAAGTCGTCATCTTCAACTTTTTTCAGCGTTTTTTCGATCTTCTTAATCAGTTTACGTTCACGATCCCGGTTACGTAATTCAAGGCTGAATTCTTCTTCTTGAGCGGCTCTATCAACAGGGTCTGGAAAGTTAGCTGCCTCATCTTGCATATGAGTAACTGTCCGGTCCACTTCATCTCTGAGTTGATTGCGCCATGCTTCGAGAATGAGCTTAAAATGCGCCAATTGGGCGTCGTTCATGTACTCTTCGCCAGCTTTCTGCTGATAGGGTTCAACCCCTGCAATGGCGAGAATGCTTAAGGACGATGTCTTACGTTTTTGCCCTTCTTGCATAATGCTTCTCCTACACACGCAAATTTTACAAAAACCCCAAGGGGGGAAAAATAAGGTCGCTATAAATAGCAGAAGAGAGCCCTTTTGGCAATCGTTCCTGCAATGAGTTTTGTAATGCTGTGAAGGCGCGCGCGTTTATTCCCTTTTAGCCCCCAGAACTCAGCTTCCTCGTACAAATATCTGTTAAATAGGTATTATTTATCAGACGTAAAGCTTAATTTCTTTCCCAATTTTATTTGTTGAACGGATATATCTGCTTGATAACAAATAACTTCAACGCCATTGTTAATGGCTTCCTCTAAAAGTAACGCATATTTTTTATCAATATGCGCTGCCGCAGATGCTACGTGGATTCCACTATGCAAAGCAACAAACAATAGTATGGCTCTTTTTCCTTCTTTGGCAATGAGTGTTAGCTCGCGTAAATGCTTTTGTCCTCGTAGTGTGACGGCATCCGGAAAATAACCTTGATTACGCTCGAGCAGGGTAACTGATTTTACCTCAATAAAACAATCAGGTAGGTCTTTTTTAGACAGAAAAAAATCAATGCGACTATTTTCTGACCCATATTTAATTTCTGGTTTAATTTCGCTGTATTCAGATAATTCTGGAATGTTTTTTGCGGCGAGTGCTTCTGCAATGATTTGATTCGCTTTTAGCGTGTTTACGCAAATGAGATGATTGTCGGCAGTTTGTGTGATTTCCCAACTATAGGGATATTTGCGTTTGATGTTATCAGATGTTGAATACCACACAGTATCACCCGGAGTGGCACAACCTGTCATCGCACCCGTATTAGCGCAGTGAATTGTCATTACTTCACCGTCAGGCGTCGTGACATCGGCTAAGAAACGTTTATAGCGCTTAATTAAGGTGGCAGGTTTTAATGGGGGAATAAATTCCATATCAGCTCCAAAGTAGACTTCCAAAACGTTTACTAACGCGAATAGTGGCGCTAATGCTACAGTGTCTGATAGCAAAAGTTAAATCCCATGGAGTCATAACCTAAGTGTTACCGATATTAGATGTGAGTGATGACTTACTCACGGCCTTAAAAAATTCCCCTCAAGTGTTATTGCATGCACCAACGGGTGCAGGTAAATCGACTGTATTGCCGTTGATCATTTTGAATAGTGGTGTTATTCAAGGGCGAATAATTATGTTAGAACCTCGTCGAATTGCCGCGCGAACGGTTGCTGCTCGTTTAGCTGAGCAACTTGGTGAGGAAATCGGTAATACTATTGGGTTGCGTATGCGCTCTGAAACAAAGGTCAGCCAACATACTCGTCTTGAAGTGGTTACTGAGGGAGTATTAACGCGACAACTACAAAATGACCCGATGCTTGAAGGTGTGGGATTGGTTATTTTAGATGAATTCCATGAACGTAATTTACAGGCAGATCTTGGGTTGGCCTTGTTATTAGATTCACAGCAAGCTATTAGGGAAGATATTAAAATTCTATTAATGTCTGCGACGTTAGATAATCAGGGATTAACTGAACTATTTCCAGATGCACCTATTATTACCTCTCAAGGGCGTATGTTTTCAGTTGATCGACAATTTCACCCAATCAATTCCAATAAATTATTTCATAAAGAAGTTGCGAGTGCTGTCTGGAAACTATTACAAAAAGAAAAAGGCTCATTATTACTTTTTTTACCAGGCGCAGGTGAAATTGAAAAAACACGAACAGAACTAGCGCTTATGGTTAGTGAGGACATACTTTTGTGTCCGATGTATGGCGCACTTTCTATTCAAGCTCAGCAACAAGCCATTCAAATTGCACCTCAAGGTAAGCGAAAGGTCGTTTTAGCAACCAATATAGCGGAAACGAGTCTAACCATTGAAGGAATTAGATTGGTGGTTGATAGCGGATTGGAACGTGTTGGGCAGTTTAATCCTCGAACAGGATTGACAAAGTTAGTCAAACAGCGCATTAGCCAAGCGTCAATGACTCAAAGAGCAGGACGTGCAGGCCGATTAGAAGCGGGCGTTTGTTGGCATCTTTTTAGTCAAGAACAAGCCCAAAGAGCGGCGCAGTTTAGTGAAGCGGAAATTAATCAAAGTGATTTGAGTGACTTGTGGCTATCTTTATTGCAATGGGGCTGCTCAGATACCGCTCAATTACGTTGGCTAGATACTCCTCCTGATACTGCAATTTCAGCGGCAAAGGATTTACTGTTTAAACTCGGTGCAACGGATAAACAAGGTAAACTTGCTTTGATGGGGCAAAAAATGGCTGAGTCTGGCAGTGCTAGTCGCACTGCTGCGATGCTATATGAAGCACAAAAAAGCAATAATAAAGAAGTGATTAAACTTGCCTGCTTATTAGTGGCAATAATTGAAGAGCCACCGCGTGCTACTGAGAGTGATATTAGGACTTACTTAGAAAGGCCTACTGAAAATTGGTGCAAAAGAGCATCGATATTAAGTGGGCAAAAAGTGACAGCGATTGTTGGCAGAGACTTTACTCTGATAAGTGAGTGGTTACCAACATTGCTTGCTGCGGGTTATCCAGACCGTATCGCTAAAGCACGAGATAATCATGCTCGCTATCAACTCGCAAGTGGTTTAGGTGCTTCTTTTAATGAAATGGATGCATTAATTGGTAAACCATGGGTAATAGTCGCGGCTGTTTGGCTGCCGGAATCATCTGCTGACGCGCGTATTACATTGGCTTATCCTATTGAAATTGAAAAGCTACAACGTGATTGCCCACGCTTGTTTTCTCAGCAGGAAACAGTTGAATGGGATGAACAAAGAGGCTCATTAATAGCGTGGAAGCGACTTCAATGTGGTCAATTGGTGATTAAATCAGAACGATTACATAATCCGGATAAAGCTGAAATTAAAAAGGCATTAATTCATTGGGTAAGACAAAACGGTTTAGCACAGCTTAATTGGCAAGAATCTGATTTGCAATTACGTATTCGCAGTCAATTAGCGAAACATTATTTTCCTGATTTAAACCTACCCGCCGTTGATGATGAAACGCTGCTGGCGACACTTGAAGAGTGGCTGGAACCTTATCTTAATGGGGTGACAAACAAGCAGAAATTACAGGATATTAATTTAACGCAATTATTGTTAAATCGATTAGATTGGCAGCAAAAGCAATGGCTTGATAGTACCTTTCCGACTCATTACCATGCGCCATCTCAACGAAATGTAAGTATTTACTATTCACTTGAAAAGCCACCTGTCATTGAGATTCGGATGCAAGAGATGTATGGACAAGCCAAAAATCCAACTGTAGCCGAAGGTAAAGTGGTGGTGACATTATCATTATTGTCACCTGCAATGCGGCCATTACAAATTACGCAAGATCTGGGCGCTTTTTGGCTAGGTAGTTATAAAGAAGTGCAAAAAGAGATGAAAGGCCGTTATCCAAAACATTTGTGGCCTGATGATCCGGTCAACACAGAGCCAACAAGACAAACAAAAAAAGCAATGATGGGTGCGAAATAGCCTTTTTTTATGCTCTAATAGCAGCCCATAAATGAAAGGTCGCAATAGGTTGTCATTGAGTAAGGAAATGTAATTAAGAGCTTTCCCCAGTGAAACCTCTTACATTATGAGCCAAAATTCATCACTATGTGCCTAGAGCTGCCTATTAGTCGTTAAGCAATAAGTGATATGGAGTAACCATGTCCGGTAAAGATTATGAACCAATCGGTAGACGCAAAAAAAAGTCTGCTGAGAAAAAAACATCCGCATCACGCGGTCGTAGAAATCGTGATGATTATGATGATGAAGATTTATTCGAAGACGATGATGATATTGATGAGCAATATCTCGATGATGAAGATGAAGAAGAGCAAATGGCTAAAAAAGGTTCAAACAATAAAAAACCACGTAAAGTGAAAAGCAAATGGCGTTGGTTTTGGCTATTAGTCAAACTAATGGTCGTCGCTGCTGTTTTACTGGCGGCTTATGGTTTTTATTTGAATCAACAAATTAAAGAACGCCTTGATGGCAAAGTGTGGGATCTCCCCGCTGCCGTTTATGGGCGCATGGTGAACCTTGAACCAGGCATGGATTATAGCCAGGCTGAGATGGCACGCTTGCTTGAAGGTATGCAATATCGAAAAGTCAGTAAAATAACCACCTCTGGCGAATTTGTAGTGCGTGGAAATAGTATTGAAATCTTACGCCGCCCGTTTAATTTCCCTGACCAAAAAGAAGGGCAAATACTGGCGCGCTTAGTGTTTGAAAATGATGCTCTCAGTAAAATTGAGAACATGGAAAATGGCCGCTCATTTGGCTTTTTCCGCTTAGATCCTAAACTGATTACGATGATGCAATCAGCGAATAATGAGCAACGTTTGGTTTTGCCATTAGCTGATTTCCCGGAGTCATTGGTTAAAGTTCTGCTTGAAACTGAAGATAGAAATTTTTATGAGCATGATGGTGTTAGCTTATATTCTATCGGTCGTGCAGTCGTGGCAAACTTGACCGCAGGGCGCTCTGTTCAAGGGGGAAGTACCTTAACTCAGCAGTTGGTTAAAAACCTATTTTTAACCAATGAGCGTACCTTGAAACGTAAAGCGACTGAAGCCTATATGGCTGTGTTGTTGGATTATAATTACAGCAAAGAACGTATTCTTGAGCTTTATCTTAACGAAGTATTTTTAGGGCAAAATGGTAATGACGAAATTCGCGGTTTCCCTTTAGCGAGTTTGTATTACTTTGGTCGTCCGATTAACGAATTAAGTTTTGACCAACAAGCTTTATTAGTAGGTATGGTTCAAGGTGCATCAACTTATAATCCTTGGACTAAACCTCAAAATGCGATTAAACGTCGTAATATTGTGTTGAAAATACTTGAAACACGTAATGTTATCGATAAAGACATGTATGAATTGCTCAGTGCGAGGCCATTAGGGGTTAAATCGAGAGAAGGGCTTGTTGCTTCTCAGCCTGCATTTATGCAAATGGTACGCTTAGAGCTAAATGAAAAGTTAGGCGATCAAATTAAAGAGCTCTCAGGGGCGAAAATTTTCACGACTCTTGATCCTGTCGCACAAACTGCCGCAGAAAATGCAGTAGAGGCGGGTGTTGCTGATTTACGTAAAACTCGGAAATTAGATGATCTTGAAGGTGCAATGGTTGTTGTTGATCGTATCAATGGCGAAGTGAGAGCCATGGTAGGGGGATCTCAACCTCAATTTTCTGGATTTAATCGTGCACTAAATGCGCGTCGCAGTATTGGATCGTTAGCAAAACCGCCTGTTTATTTAGCGGCATTGAGTGAACCAGATCGCTATCGTTTAAATACTTGGCTCAAAGATGAACCATTGACAGTAAAAGTGGGAAATCAAACGTGGAGCCCAAGAAACTATAGCCGTAACTTTAATGGCCGAATGATGCTGGTGGATGCTTTGGCTAAATCACAAAATATTCCAACCGTAAATTTAGGGCTAGATATCGGCCTTGATCAGATAGTGAATACGTTTGTGCGTCTAGGCGCACCATCGGCAGCGATGGAAAAAGTACCTGCAATGCTGTTAGGCGCCATAAATTTAACTCCTGCTGAAGTGGCGCAGGTTTATCAAACGATTGGTGGCGACGGCAACCGTGCTAAATTATCAGCACTGCGTTCTGTTATCGATGGTGATGGTAAGGAAATCTACCAAAGCTACCCTTCTGCGGAGCGTGCAGTTCCATCACAAGCCGCATATCTTGCGTTATATGGTATGCAACAAGTGGTTCAGCAAGGTACAGGGCGTGTTTTATTAACCAAATACAGTAAATACAATTTAGCGGGTAAAACCGGAACCACCAACGATTTACGCGATAGCTGGTATGCCGGAATTGACGGTAAAGAGGTTGCTATTGTTTGGGTTGGGCGAGACAACAATGCGCCGACTCAACTGACGGGTTCCACAGGCGCATTGAAAGTTTATCAGCGCTACCTTGATAACCAAGCACCTTTGGCTCTGTTCAATCGAGCGCCAGAAGGTATTGTGGATATGCGTGTCATGATGGACGGGCAATTTAGCTGCTCAGATTTAGGTGGTGGTAGAATATTACCGGTTTGGACTGATGATCCTCAAAGCTTGTGCCAAACATCTACAGCGCAAGATCCTGTTTGGGATTTGAATGGTTCAAATGAAAAACCGAAGGAAGAGGATGCGCCAGATTGGGTTAAAGATATGTTTGGTGACACGCCTAGCCAGTAGTTTTTGACATATTTTAAGTTGTAGCATTAGGTATGTTGGCTAGCTGCAACTGGAATTTTTAAATAAAAAAATAGGCGCTATCATGAGTTTGATAGCGCCTATTTCATTTAAGGGCAAAAAACTATTCGGCTTTGATTTTTGCTAACGCGACTTCTGCGGCTTTAATGGTTTTTTCAATATCTGCATCACTGTGAGCAATTGACATAAAACCAGCTTCAAATGCGGATGGTGCTAAATAAATGCCTTGTTCTAACATTGAGTGGAAGAACTTTTTAAAGCGCTCAACATCGCATTTCATCACGTCTTGATAGCAAGTTACGCTTTTTGCATCGGTGAAGAAAATTCCAAACATACCACCCACATGGTTGATCACCATTGGAATGCCTTGCTCTTGTGATACGCGAATTAGCCCGCGAGCTAGTTTTTCAGTTAATTCGGTGAGGCGTGAATGAACACCAACTTGAGATACTTCCTTCAAGCACGCAAGGCCTGCGGCCATCGCGACAGGGTTACCTGATAATGTACCAGCTTGATAAACCGGGCCAATAGGTGCCAGTTTTTCCATAACGTCAAGACGACCACCAAATGCGCCAACAGGCATTCCACCACCAATGATTTTACCTAAGCAGGTAAGATCAGGTTGAACATCGTAATAGTCCTGTGCACCGCCTAATGCGACACGGAAACCCGTCATAACTTCATCAATGATTAAGAGTGCATTGAATTCATCACATAAGGCACGAAGGCCGGGTAAAAACTCTGCATTTGGTGGTACACAGTTCATATTACCAGCGACAGGTTCTACAATGACACAAGCGATTTCTTCTGGATAATTTTCAAAAGCCTGACGAACAGTAGAAAGGTCGTTATAGGTGCAGGTTAATGTATGTTTAACGAAATCCTCAGGAACACCTGGAGAGTTTGGTTCACCCATCGTCAGTGCGCCAGAACCCGCTTTTACTAATAAGCAATCTGCATGACCGTGATAACAGCCTTCAAACTTGATAATTTTGTCGCGCCCTGTATAGCCGCGAGCAAGACGGATAGCACTCATGGTGGCTTCTGTACCTGAGTTCACCATGCGAACCATGTCCATTGAGGGAACTAAGTTACAGACTAATTCAGCCATTTCGACTTCGGCAGCTGTGGGTGCGCCAAAGCTCAAGCCTTTATGGACAGCTTTAATCACTGCATCGCGTATAGCCGGATGGTTATGACCAAGCACCATAGGTCCCCAAGAACCCACGTAATCGACGTAGGCTTTACCATCGACATCATAAATATAGGCGCCATCAGCGCGATCAACAAATACCGGGGTACCACCAACACCGTTAAAAGCGCGCACTGGAGAGTTAACACCACCAGGGATAGAGCGTTGTGCTTCTTCATATAATTCGACAGAATGGCGCATTGCAGGGCTCCTAAAAAAGCTAAACAAAAATATTTTCCATATTCTAAAGCACTGAACCAATTAAACCAAATACTGAACCCAAGTTATGTAGAATGTGCGAATTCGATAACAACACTTGAACGATTTAATCATGTGAAGGATAATTAGGTTAATTGATCTGAGTAGGTTATCTGCTTTAAAACATTCAGCCGCAGTTAAGTGTAATCAACAATGCTGTGGTTTGATGTATAATGAATATAGCTTACACATGTATTTACCGGTCACCGGTCTGGAGTAAGAAATGAGTAATGATGCAGCTTTACCATTGCAGTTTACTGACGCGGCAGCAATTAAAGTTAAAGATCTTGTGTCTGATGAAAACAACCCGAATCTGCGCCTACGTGTTTATATCACCGGTGGCGGTTGCAGTGGTTTCCAATATGGTTTCACTTTCGACGATCAAATTAACGACGGTGATATGACTATAGAAAAACAAGGTGTGGCACTTGTTGTTGACCCGATGAGCCTACAATATTTGGTCGGCGGAAGTGTCGATTATACCGAGGGTTTAGAAGGTTCGCGCTTTATTATCACAAATCCAAATGCTAAATCGACTTGTGGATGCGGTTCTTCCTTTAGCGTTTAATTTGGCACATTTCGAGCTGTGGCGTTGTTGGCTTCTCTCGGATATTCGGGTCACGTACTTATGTACGCTCCCCAAGATATCCTCGCTTGTCGCCTAGCCACAACTCGGACTATTTTGGATTATAACCTACTATAAAATAAGCTATATTTAGATAATTTTTCGACACATCAACACATCAACTAACTAATAATATTTATTTTTGGTGATTCAGTTGTTCACATAATGCTTGTGTGGCATTGATAATGCGTGGTCCTGCGCGATGAAACCAATCTTCATTTAAACGAATAATCGGTATATCTAATTGTGAATGCCAAAATGCTTTGACAGCATCTTCTTGTGTTTTATTTCCAGTCATGACAATCACATCAGGTTTACGAGTGAGTACTTGCTCTCTGCTTACTTGTGGCCACTGTACTGCACTATTTGCAAAAATATTTTCACCGCCACAAAACGTCACGACATCATTTTGAATGGTGTGATCGCCTGCACTAAAAAGTGGTTGTGTTCCTAGCTGAATAAACACGCGTTTAGCTTGCTTATTGGATGTATTTTGCTGTTTTAGTTGAGCTAAATTAGCTTTCATTTTCGTGATATTTTGTTGTGCTAGCTCAGGATTAGGGCTGTATTGTGCTAATTCATCGATAGCGAGAATCACGTGATCAATACTTTGTGGATCTAAATAGACAATAGGAATACCTAATGCGGCGAGCTGATCCAGTGGCCGCTGTGGGTTACCACCTCGCCAAGCTAGCAGTAAATCAGGCTTGAGTGTAATAATGCGTTCGACGTTTAAACCTTGCCAATCAGAAACTTGTTCTAATTGTTTAGCTTGTTCTGGGTAATCTGAATAAGCGCTAACGGCGATTAAGCTATCACCGAGGCCTGCGGCATAGGCTAGCTCAGTATTCGCGGGTGATAGGCTAATAACGCGTTGTTTTGGCGCACAAAGTGCGGGTGATATCAAAAATACAAATAATAAGGCAGTTACTGCTGGTAGGATAAAGTTGATTTTTTTCATCGCTATCATCTTGTTTAATTATGATATTGAATTAATAGACTTAGCTATCTATTCACTAAGTCTATTAAGCTAATACTGAATATATTAAGCGAGTTCAGCCAGTATGGCATTAATCATTAATGATGACTGACGTGCAGCAACAGGAAGAAATTCATCGAAACTTGTATGGGATTCTTTATCTGCAACATCAGAAATTGCGCGAACGACGACAAAAGGTACGGCAAACTGATAGCAAACTTGCCCGATAGCAGTCGCTTCCATTTCAACGGCTGCAACTTGTGGGAAAGTGGCTTTGATGCGAGCTAAAGGTTCTGCGCCATTGATGAAAGCATCACCACTACAGACTAAACCACGAACTGCATTCATCGACAGTTGTGAAATACATTTTTCAGCAACTTCAATGAGTTTTTGGTCAGCAACAAAGGCAGGAGGACATTGTGCCATTTGGCCAGGTTCATAACCAAAAGCGGTGACATCAGCATCGTGGTAGCGTACTTCAGTCGAGACAACGATATCTCCTACATTTAAACGTGAGTCTAATCCGCCGGCAGAGCCCGTATTAATAATTACATCGGGTTGAAAATGTTCTATTAATAGTGTCGTTCCAATCGCGGCTGCAACTTTACCAATACCTGATTTTAGTAAAGCAATATCTGCACCATTAATTTTACCCGTATAAATTTCACAACCTGCACGGCTGAGTGTTTGACAATCTTCAATTTGAGAGCGAAGAATAGCTATTTCTTGCTCCATTGCACCGATTATACCGATTTTCATTATTTCTCCTTTCCCTATCTACCTTGCTTGGCAGCAATTTAAATTATTTAGGGTAAATGTTCGCCATCGTGCTATAACACGAACGAGATAAAATATCCGCGATGCTTTGTATTGTAGATTTTTACTACGAATTGAGCTTGCGAATATATATTAAAAAGATACACAAAGTGTAACATTGAAACGTAAATTTTGGGCTGTTTTTCCAATGCTTGAAGACTAATAAATAAAAAGATAAGGGGCAGATGTGGACGATATTAACTTTTTAAAAAAACTGAGTTTTCAGCGCAACTATAAAAGTGCTATCAGTCAAAAAGTTTCTGCTGATGATGAAGACGCTGTAAATCGTTTATTTGAAAGTGATCGCGGACGAATTATTAATTCTGCTGCTATTCGTCGTTTACAACAAAAAACCCAAGTTTTTCCTCTAGAACAAAATGCCGCTGTGCGCAGTCGACTGACCCATTCATTGGAGGTTCAGCAAGTAGGGCGGTACATTAGTAAAACTGTACTGAGTGATTTAAAAAAGAAAAAATTACTCGAAGAGTATGGATTAACTGAACGTTGTGATGCCTTTGAAAGCCTCGTAGAAATGTCATGTCTGATGCATGATATTGGTAATCCCCCTTTTGGACATTTTGGCGAAGCGGCAATTCAACGTTGGTTTAGCGCCTTACTTGCACCAAGTTATATTTTTACCGAAGAAACACCAGACCCTTGTCGAATCAAAGCGCTTCAATTAACCGGAAACAAAAAACAAGATTTGTTTCGTAGGCAATTAAAGCAAGATCTCTGTTCATTTGAGGGAAATGCACAAGGGCTGAGAATGGCTCATCGACTATTGAAATTGAATTTAACCTATGCTCAGGTTGGTTCTATTTTGAAATATACCCGAGGCGCCTACGATCTTGAGCCTATCCCTGCCGAATTTGATTATTTGATGAAAAAGCCAGGTTATTACTGGTCTGAAGCTGATTTTGTGAGTGAACTGACTAAAAAATTAGATATGGAGAGATATTGCCGTTTTCCTTTGACCTATATTATGGAAGCGGCTGACGATATTTCTTATTGTATCGCTGATTTGGATGATGCTGCTGAGAAAGGTATTTTTACTGTAGAGCAGTTAATTGATCATTTGAAAGCCGAGTGGGGGGAGGTCAAACAAGGTGATTTGTTCGAGCAAACCATCATGCGGGCTTATAATAATATTAGTGAAAACCATACTAGGCGCATTCAGCAAGATCAATTTTTTATGTATCTACGTGTCAATATTACAGGAAAATTAGCTTATTACAGTGCGCAGCGTTTTATTCAAAACCTCCCTGAAATTTATCATGGGCGTTTTAATAGCGCATTATTGGAAGATAAAAGCCCTGAGCATCGGTTATTAAAAGTATTGAAAACGGTCGCTTTTAAACACGTATTTAACCATCATGAAGTTGAAGAGCTGGAGTTACAAGGTTATCGCATTATTAGTGGCTTATTAGATGTTTATAGCCCGTTATTAATGATGGATAGAGCGGAATTTTCTTCGCTGGTAGAACATAATTTCCATAAACATTTTTTTATTGAAACACGTTTATTTCATAAATTGTCAAACAAACATCGTTTATCCTATGCTGAAGCTTTAGAAAAAGTGTCGGCAACGAATGAATCAGATAAATCCATCCTAGAATTTTATTATCGAGCAAGATTAATTCAAGATTATATTAGCGGCATGACAGATCACTATGCCTATGAAGAATATCGTAAATTTATGGTGAGTAATTAGACATAATTGATTTTTGAAAGAGCATTAAGCGAGAAAAACTTATCAGTGGTAAATAATTTTGCTTAAAAAGCTGCTATTATGATCAGCTGTATTCTTAATTCGAATGCGACAGCATAAATTAGCTGTAATTTAGAATTGAGAAAATATAATATTATTTTTTGCAACTTATTACCTCGTAGTGACTATTATGGCCCAATTTTACTCGCCGAATCGCCGTACCACCCAGCGCCGTCAATTAACGGTAATTGCTGATAGTCTTGATGCCGCGGGGCAAGGTGTTGCCCGCGTTGAAGGCAAAGCTATCTTTGTAACAGGACTATTGCCTGGAGAAGAAGCTCAAGTAGAACTGACCGAGGATAAACGTCATTTTGCTAAAGCAAAAGTTATCAAACGTTTTAATCATAGTTTGCAAAGAGTTAAACCTCACTGCCGTTATTTTAACCAGTGTGGTGGTTGTCAGCAGCAACATGTAGATATCTCATTACAGCGAGAAAGCAAAGCCAAAGCGCTACAGCATTTAATGGCAAGAGAAACAGGAAGTAACCTAGAAGCAATCCCTGTTATCAGTGGTGAAGCATATGGTTACCGCCGCAGAGCTCGTCTTGGATTACAATATCAACTAAAAAATAAACATTTGGTGATGGGATTCCGTCAAACACAATCGAATACCTTAGTTGATATAAAAACTTGCCCAGTTTTACATCCTGCGCTTGATGCGCTCATTCAACCTTTATCTGAATGTCTAAATCAACTTAGCATTGCACCTAAATTAGGGCATGTAGAGCTCATTAATGCTGATAATAGTAAAATAGTACTTATCAGACATTTGGCTCCCTTTAAGATATCAGATAGAAAATTATTAGCGGATTTTGAACAACAGAATAACGTGTCAATTTGGCTCGCGGGTGATGAAGATAAACTACAGTCGCTGACACCATCAACGTTGATACCTGAATATCAAGTCGCAGGCGAGGTATTACAGTTTAATCCCCTTAACTTTATCCAAGTCAATGCTGAAATAAATCAGCATATGGTGAAGCAAGCGATAGAGTGGTTAGATATAAAATGTGACGATAGAATATTAGACCTTTTTTGTGGAATGGGTAACTTTACGTTGCCGATGGCTCGCTTGGCTAAATTTGTCGTTGGCGTTGAAGGTGTTGAAAATTTAGTCGAACAAGCAACAAATAACGCTAAGCGCAATTCTATTTATAATACAGCGTTCTATAATGAAAACTTGGAAGCACAAATTCATACGCAACCTTGGGCTGTCGAAGGGTTTAATAAAGTATTGCTTGATCCCGCCAGAGCAGGCGCTGCTGGCGTAATGGAACATTTAATTAAACTGATGCCAGAAAAAATTGTCTATGTTTCTTGTAACCCAACAACATTAGCCAGAGACAGCAAGCAATTGCTTGAGGCAGGGTATCGGTTGCTACATTTGCGGATGTTGGACATGTTTCCGCACACCAGCCATCTGGAGTCAATGGCGCTATTTATTCTTAGCCCAGAGGGTTAACAGGTAGGGAAAAAATATGGTTGCAGTAAGAAGTGCACATCTTACCCCAGCAGGTGAGTTCGCCCCAGAAAAGTGGGTTAGCGGTCTGGGATTAAATAATAAACAATCAGAAGAAAAGCTCATCCATACCTGGCAGTATTGTCATGATAAATTATCAGGACAAGAAATAGGCCCTCTATTGCTATGGCGCGGCATCGAGATGACCGAAATTTTATCCACATTGAGTATGGATATCGGAAGTCTGCAAGCGGCCTTACTATTTCCTTTAGTTGATGAAAAAAAACTAGATGATCAAGCCGTTATTGATGAGTTTGGGTCATCCATTTATGAGTTAGTGAAAGGCGTACTGGAGATGGACGCCATTCGCCAACTTAAAGCGACTCAATCGAGTGAAACTAGCTCCGTTCAAGTTGATAACATCCGTCGTATGTTGTTGTCGATGGTGGAAGATTTTCGTTGCGTTGTTATCAAATTAGCTGAGCGAATTGCCCATTTACGTGAAGTTAAAGATGCTAGCGAAGAAGAGCGCGTACTGGCAGCGAAAGAGTGTTCTAATATTTATGCACCATTAGCAAATCGTTTGGGTATTGGCCAATTAAAATGGGAGTTAGAAGATTTCTGTTTCCGTTATCTACATCCTGATGAATACAAAAAAATCGCTAAATTGTTGCATGAACGCCGTATAGACCGCGAAGATTACATCGATAATTTTGTCAGTACATTGCGTAAATATATGCTTAAAGAGCAGATTCAGGCTGATATTTATGGCCGTCCTAAGCATATTTACAGTATTTGGCGAAAAATGAAGAAAAAGGCATTGGCATTTGATGAATTATTCGATGTTAGAGCCGTGCGTATTGTGGTTGAGCGTCTACAGGATTGCTACGCCGCTTTAGGGATTGTGCATACTCATTTTCGTCATCTTCCTGATGAATTTGATGATTATGTCGCAAATCCAAAGCCAAATGGTTATCAATCTATTCATACCGTGGTTCTTGGCCCTAATGGTAAAACCCTTGAAATACAAATACGCACTAGGCAGATGCATGAAGATGCAGAGCTGGGCGTCGCGGCGCACTGGAAATATAAAGAAGGTGCAACCGGTCTTGGAAAAGATAGTGGCTATGAACACCGTATTGCATGGTTGCGTAAGTTAATTGCGTGGCAGGAAGAAATGTCAGATTCTGGCGAAATGTTGGATGAAGTTCGCAGCCAAGTATTTGATGATAGAGTGTATGTCTTTACGCCAAAAGGTGATGTGGTTGATTTGCCAACAGGCTCAACGCCACTAGATTTTGCTTACCATATTCATAGTGATGTTGGACACCGTTGTATTGGTGCAAAAATAGGTGGGCGTATTGTTCCATTTAGCTATCAATTGCAGATGGGTGACCAGATAGAAATTATTACCCAAAAACATCCTAATCCTAGTCGTGATTGGCTTAATCCTAATCTTGGATATGTCACGACCAGTCGTGGGCGAGCAAAAATTCAAAATTGGTTCCGTAAGCAAGACAAAGATAAAAACATCCTCGCAGGACGCCAGATTTTAGATGGGGAATTAGCACAGCTTGAAATTAGCATTAAAGATGCAGAGAAATTGCTGATAGCTCGTTATAACGTTCATTCATTGGATGAAGTGTTAGCAGGTATTGGCGGCGGTGATATTCGTATTAATCAACTGGTGAATTTCTTACAAGGTAAGTTTAATAAAACGACTGCTGAAGAAGCTGACCGTGCAGCAATGAAAACCTTGGAAAGCAAATCAACGGTACCACGTGCACCTTCTCATGATAGCGGCCGTGTCGTCGTCGAGGGTGTCGGTAACTTGATGCACCATATCGCTCGCTGCTGCCAACCAATACCCGGTGATGAAATCGCAGGATTTATCACGAAAGGGCGTGGAATTTCTATTCATAGTATTAATTGTGAACAATTAGCTGACTTACAAAGTCATGCTCCTGAACGTGTTATAGACGCTGTCTGGGGGGAGAACTATTCAAGTGGCTATTCTCTAGTTGTCAGGGTCGTCGCAAATGACCGCAGTGGGTTATTGCGTGATATCACGACTATTTTAGCTAATGAAAAAGTGAATGTATTGGGAGTAAGCAGCCGCAGTGATGTAAAACAGCAGCTAGCAACTATCGATATGACGATTGAAATCCATAATTTACAGGTATTGGCGCGGGTTCTTACTAAGCTGAATCAGTTGCCAGATGTTATTGAAGCGAAACGCCATTCCCAATAATATTCTTCATATTTCGAGCTGTGGCGTTGTTGGCTTCACTCGGTTACTCGGGTCACATACTTT
>NZ_JBQDNB010000022.1:16731-72274 GCF_052096715.1 Providencia sp. | reverse complement strand
ATTACACCTTATATTAGTTATAAACTAATATATTCATTATGAAGATTCTCAATCTAATCAAAATATTTTTAGGCACCTGATTAGGCACTTTTGAAAAATTGAATTGAACATTAGTACTATAAAATCATTTAGTTAAGCGACGAATTCAGACTCCGCCAGCGCTGAGGACAATCTATTTCTATGCGTGGCTTGCGGCTGTGGGATGAGACTCGTTTTTACATAAATACATCAAAAGCCGAAGGAAAGACTGATCATTGACTTTTATTTTCCGGCTAATGTATACAATTCCTTTATGTAAAACAAAAAATATGGATAAAACAAAAAACTGGCGAGTTTTTTCACAAGGCTGTCATACGACAACTAAAACAATACCAAGAAATGGCTGAGCATGGGATTATCAATCAAGATATAGATATATCCGACAAAAAATTACCATTCAACCCAGGGGTCGACTAGATTAGGTTACACTCTTTTCCATATAGTAATATCGCTACTAGTTGCAGCTACAATAAATTCACCATTCCATGAAAAGCCGGCGCAGACAAAAAAGTCAGACATTATTCTCAAACAGCCTTCTTGAAATCTATCTATTAATGGATCTTTACCTAAAGGCGCCCATATTAAGTATTCTAAGGGCCATTTAGGAGAAGCAACTGTCAATGTCTCGCCATAATGGTTTGCTACAGGCAATCCCCCACCGCATAAACCAGATATAGATATGGACTCATTTGATATAATACCTATCCCCATAGATGTTAGGTTAAAGGAGCTATACCAATCGCCATACTCTTCATAATCTCTCGCAATTTTTTCACCTGTATTACAATCTATTAATCCTCTGCCTGCGGATGATATTACCAATAACATATTGCTATACTGCTTAGAAAAACCGACCTCAGTTAAGCCACCAATGGCAATTATTGAACATAACTCCCATCCTAATGGTGCTTTAGCATCAGGGATACTTTCAACTATCTTAACTAACCTATGTTTTGTATTGAATAAATTGCGCAAAGCATCACCATCCCGCCAGTTAATTTTAATAATGTTAGCTTAGCGGAAGTACAAATTGAAGCAAACAAAAGACCCGCGGAATTTGGCTTTACTTACGCCATCGCGATCAAGGCGGTAATTTCAGATAAGCTAACATAGATGGTATTATGCAATCACTTCATTAAATTACTTTGAGAGAAAAGCCATGTTTGAATCTAAAAATATGCCACTAATTTCATTCAGTGCATTTTTAAAACGAATGCTATTGCATTTTAGTTACGCACTTGCGCTAGTCCTTGTTACTTTGCTAATAGGCATTGTCGGGCACATAGCCTTTGATTCGAGCATAAATTTACATGATGCAGTATTTAATAGTGCTTTTATAGCCAATGGCATTGGCCCATATATTGTTCCACAAAATATTTCAGGAAAGGTTTTTTTCGCTTTCTATGGTGTATTCACCAGTGTCGTCTTTATGACCACTCTAGGATTAATATTTGCACCTATTGCCCATCGATTATTACACAAATTTCATTTAGATGATGAATAAGAATAACCATTAGAGTGGATTATTTTAAAACAGTTTCTACTAGAAATTTAAATGGTAGATGCTCATTCACCTCAGCAATTTTTATTGGACCATAAATATAAAGGTGATACGTCTATGTCTGGATATTTTAATTCATTCTTCGCTTCCTTTTTCACTCCTCTAATTATTTTTATTATGGTATTTTTATATAACTATAGTTTTTATTAAAAAGCCTTTAATCAAAGGTTTATTGTTCCATTTCCCGAACTACCATTCTACTCTAAGAACCTTTTTATAATCTAAATGTCTATTGATGCATAATAACAACTTTTTTGGCGCATATGAAAAGTCTATTTACGTTGATATCTGTATTTGCGATAGGTATTGCAGGGTATTTGGTTTATATAGCAGTACTTTATATTAAAGTACGCTTTTAGCAGCCTCAACTTCCCGTATTGCTTGCGCGACAAGTGAAAACCTTGAACTAAGTTAAATTCATGTCGACTACTTGTAATATTTGATATAAGTCACTGATAATGTATTAAATAGTAGATTAGGTGTTATTATCGACACCACTTCAATAAGTGGATCTACACCCTTTTTGACTTTAGTGAATTTTTTTAGGTATTCTGATTTGGAATGATTTTGGAAGTGGCTCTTTTACTAAAATGATGCAAAGGTTACAATGAAGAAAACAACTATTATTAATATCTATAATCGAATAAATATTAAATATGATACAAATGACTTAAGCACACATTTTAATCATAATAGCTAACGAATTAGCACATGCTTACTTCTCATCCAACTAGGTGAATTCATGGCGAAAGTCGCAGAAAGCTTTTATTTAACATTATGTCTCGTCATAAGTTTTATCATTACCTACTATGCGGCAGGCATTGATGCAACACTCTGGAGCTCACTATCAACTCTGCATGGCTACACAATATTCAATAAAGCCAATCAATATAAAAATATCATCTATTCGCTATTGTGTTCCTTATTGGTTTTTTTGGGTTCCGCGTTAGGCTACCTTTTCGGTTTTGACTCTCTATTTTTTATCGTCCTATTCATATCGCCTTTTGTTTACTACCAGTTTTACAATATTGATTCATCATTAGATATGTCAATTAAGTACTTTATGATTTTCTACATCATAGGCGCAACACTTAATGAATCTAGTTTTGATGGCCTTGTAATAGGTCTACTAATAGGAACAATTATAACGCTTGCATTTTGCTACGCCATGAGTAAACGCGAAGAAATCACGCTATTTCAAATAAAGAAATACATCACACTAAAGAGAGATAAGTTATCTTATAATCAATTATTTCAGTCATTTATCTATTCTTTAGGGTTACTTTTATGTGTTTTAACCTCTAGAGCTATTAATCTCGACCATTTTTTCTGGGCTCCATTAACGTATATCTTTGTTTTAAATCCTAAGTTAACCAATATCATTAAGCTAACTAGAGACCGTGTTATTGGTACACTAGTCGTTGTTTTTCTACTCTATTTTTCCTTTAACCTCGTAGAATTTATGCCGTATATTGGCTTTGCACTCATACTCATTTTTGCTTTCTTGATCCCTATTAGTAATACAAAAAAAAATAACGTATTTGGTACGTTTTGTCTTACAGGACTTGTATTATCCTTAATAGAAATGTCCATTTTCTTTAATAATGTAGATTATCACCTTTTACCTGAGAGAGTCATGGAAACGCTTATTGGAGGGATATTTGCAATTATATGTAGTTATTGCATTAAATTAATGATGAAAAAAAACAAATAATAACTTCTAAAATGAATTACCCTTATTTTATCGAATGATAAAATAACTAAAGAACTTGACTGAAAAATGGAAATTTTAAAATAATCCATATAGGTTAAGTAGTTAAATAATTTAATCCGGTGACGGATGAAAGCTCCGTCAGCCCGTTTTAAAATTTATCTTTGCTTTTTGAAAGTTATCTAAATTCCGTCTATATGTTAACGCAATATATTTTCTCGAATTTCTACAAGTGTTTTTATTTGCCTTCCAGTGTCTGTAAAATTTAATGGTGATAACCATTGTTGCATAGTTTTATTGACGATATCCCATTCAGTATCAATAATTGAAAACCAATCTGTATCACGGTTTCGCCCCTTAGCAACAAGTGCATTTCTAAATGTACCTTCATATTGAAATCCAAGGCGTTTAGCAGCACGGCGGGAAGGCTCATTTAAGCTATTACACTTCCACTCATAACGTCTATATTTTAGCTCTTCAAAAACATATTTCATCAAGAGCCAATGCGCTTCAGTTGACATAATCGTGCCACTTAGTAGAGGTGAAAAGTGAACATGTCCGACTTCAATGACGCCATTATTTGCATCTATTCGCATAAGAGCAAATACACCTATGGCTGCCTGTGTGTTTTTATCTAAAATGGTAAAGAAAAATGGATCATTTTTCTGACATTTATTTTCAACCCACGAAAAATATTCAGCAAAATTTTTAGGCGCTTCATCAAACAACCATGTCCAACTTCTACCATCAGGAGATTTTAAAAATGAATTATATAAGCTTTCAGCATGATCCAAATTTAGAGGCTCAACCATACAATATTTGCCTTCCAACACAACGTCAGATGGCTGTGGACGAGGAGACCAATTTTTAACTAAATGACCTATTGGCTGTCCAAATTCATTCTGTGTGTACATAAAAACCTCTTTTTAATGGATTATCACAATTCTAGTGAAATGTTGATAACACTCAAGAACCAGTTTTTTGATATCATTAAGTACCAGTTCTCATCATCAATAATTTATTGTTTAGCTAGTCATGGATATCTAATAGCCATAAGCTATCACTCATTTAAATACTTCACACAATAACCTATTACCTTAGCGATGAATGAAAAATTTACTTTCTTTAAAGATCTTTTAAATCATCAGGAATATTCTTTTTTAAAATTCGCCAAAAATCTTCTGCGGTTTTATTTAATCTCGTATCCATTCGATAAATATATGCCTGAATAGGAATAGTTAGCTCTGGCGTATCAAGGCAGACTAATTTTTTTTCTTTCAGTTCATCAACAACAGAATAAATAGGTAACCAAGCGATACCATGTCCATCTAACGCCATATTTTTCAATAGCTCACTCATCGAGGACATAAATAATGTTTTAGAACTAATCGTCCCCGATTCACTTAATCGGCGATTAACTAACCTCCCCATATACGATGCACTCGTATAATTGAGTAACGGCACCTGTGGTTGATAAATATCGAATAATGGTGCTCCAAATTCATTTGTGGCACAAATAGGGTAAAGCTCAGACTCAAATACATTTAAACAACTAAAGGGGGGTTGCATAAGATCTTCATCATAAAAAGAGATAATAAAATCACTTTTCCCTTCCCGTAAGGTATTGACCACTTGAACAACATCAATCGCTTCAACATGATAAACAAATTCGCCACCATAACTTGATAGTGAATGAACTAACTTAGGTAACATAGTGAGCGATAATGAATGCGCCGCCGCAATTTTTATATTGGGAATACTGAGTACATTACGCCCTGAAAGCTCATTAAGATTACATTCGAGTTGCTGTAAAAGACTCCGAGCTTGAGAATGAAAAACCTTACCTTCTTCTGAAAGCTGTAACGGTAATGTTGTTCTATCAAATAACTCAACACCTATAGCTTCTTCCAGTGCTTTTATTCGGCGGCTAAATGCAGGTTGAGAAATATTGCGCTGTTCTGCTGCGTGAGAAAAATGACGACAAGACTCTAAAGTTAAAAAGTCATATAGCCATTTCGTTTCTATATTTTTCATATTATTTGACCCTAATCACACTTTACGGCAATGATGTTTAATTAATTACTTTAATTTCATTGATAATTAAAGTTAATTATTAGTTACATTATTCGGTAATATTTGTATCTTCATTATTTGTATTATGCATAACCCTACTAATTTAAACATTACTTAAAATCAATTTATATTGCTTATATTCCTCATACTCCCTTCAACACTAGGACAAATAGTCGTTCACTAAATATTTCCAATAAAATATAGACTATCTGAATTTATTTAATGCACATTTTGCATGATGCCATACATA
Source organism: Providencia sp. (assembly GCF_052096715.1). Taxonomy (NCBI): domain Bacteria; kingdom Pseudomonadati; phylum Pseudomonadota; class Gammaproteobacteria; order Enterobacterales; family Morganellaceae; genus Providencia; species Providencia sp. The sequence continues at coordinate 66,640 of NZ_JBQDNB010000022.1, read as the reverse complement.
TTTGCATTTCTCTTACCCTATAAACACTGATAGAAATTAATTCCAGATTAAATAAAATCGTTAAATTTTTAATTAATCACATTTGCAACCTCATGTTAAATGAAATAGTCAGTCTATTATATTTATTTTAAATTAATCTTGCTGAGATATTAAATATTCAGGAGTAATTATAGTGAAAGGATTAATTGGCGTACTCGGTGGAATGGGTCCAGCTGCAACTGTAGATTTATTTAATAAATTTGTAACATTCACTACTGCAAATAATGATCAGGAACATATCCCATTAATTATATCTTCTATTCCCAATATTCCAGATAGGACAGAGGCTCTTTTAAATCACGGTATATCTCCGTTACCGGCTATGACCGACTATCTTAAAAGGCTCGAAGGTGCAGGTGCAGAATGTATTATAATACCTTGTAATACAGCACATTTTTGGTTTTCAGAGTTAAAGAAATCATGTCATGTAGAAATGCTAAACATCATTGAAACAACCATGAAAGAAGTGCTTTTAACAAAAAGAAAATCAATTGGTTTATTAGCAACCAACGCAACGCTATACATGAATTTATATCAAAAAAACATTGAAGACAAAGGACTTAATTGCATTACACCAGATGTTGAAAATCAAAAAAAAGTAATGAAAAGCATTTATTTATTAAAATCTGGAGATTTCAACCTTGCAGAATCCTTAATGAAAGAACAAGCCACTTTATTATTTTCCCAAGGGGCAGAAATAATAGTATTAGGATGCACTGAAGTACCGGTCATTCTTGCTAATGAAGTTAAAAATAGTCCTGACAAATATATAGACTCTACCGGTTCATTAGTACGTGCTGGAATTGAATGGTATGAAAACAGAGTCGGAAAAATAAATTTAAAAACAAATAAGAATTAACAATAAATACTCATGTGTAGTATCAAATTATAACAACTAAATTTTTCAATTACTAATGACAATATATTGTCTATTGGAGACGATTATGGTTTGGCTAGAGGTCATTGTTGTATTAGGTGCTATTTTCTTCGGTATTAGAATGGGGGGAATAGGTATTGGTTTATGTGGTGGATTAGGATTAGCAGTATTAACCATTGGATTTGGCTTACCTATCGGTTCACCACCCGTTGATGTTATTTTAATTATTATGACCGTGGTTGTGGCGGCCTCTGCGCTTCAAGCTGCCGGAGGTATGGATTTTTTAGTTCGTGCTGCCGGTACCTTTATGCGAAAAAATCCAAAATATATTAATATCATTGCGCCCATTACAACTTGGGTAATGACAATTATGGCAGGGACTGGTTTCATTGTATTTTCCATGCTTCCTGTCATTGCTGAAATTGCAAAAGACTCAGGCGTTCGCCCTTCAAGGACACTAGCAGGCTCCGTCGTTGCCTCTCAGATTGCAATATCAGGCTCTCCTATTAGTGCAGCAATGGCGGCCATGTTAACTATAATGGAAGGAAATGGTGTCACTTTTATTGTGGTGATGTCGGTTTGCCTGCCCGCTTCTTTTGTCGCGGCAATGGTAGCAGCTTTTATTGCATCGCGGCAGGGTTGTGAACTTGAAGATGACCAGGTTTATTTAGAACGTCTACAAAAGGGCTTAGTCCATAAATATGAAGAGAAAAAAGGTGACAGTACAACAAAAGAAAAATTCTCAGTTGTTCTATTCTTATTAGCCACCGTCGCCATTGTCATCTTGGCCGCATTTCCTCAGCTACGTCCAGGTTTCGATATCGGTAAACCGATGGGAACACGCGATATCATCATTATTTGTATGTTGAGTGCTGCGTGTTTGATGGTGATATTTTGTAAGACTTCACCTAATTCCATCGTACTCGCGCCAACCTTTCGCTCAGGTATGAGTTCGTTAGCGGTCATACTCGGTATTGTGACATTGGGAACGACCTTTGTTGATGCACATATGGAACAAATCAAAGAAATTGCGGGAGATGTACTCGCAGCCTACCCAATACTGCTTGCATTAGTTTTATTTTGTACCTGTGCATTATTATATTCACAAGGCGCAACAACACCTTTAATTATTCCACTAGCAATTGCATTAGACGTACCGACATGGGCAATTTTAGCCTCATTTGTCGCGGTAACGGGGGTCTTTGTACTACCGACCTACCCAACCTCCTTAGCAGCCATAGAATTTGACTCAACGGGATCAACTAGAGTGGGTAAATATATTTTAAATCATCCGTTTATGTTACCTGGGCTCGGTGGGATTATCGCCGGTGTGGCTTTTGGTTTTATCATCGCGCCAATGATTGTGTAATCAACTAATATTTGTATAACAGATTTTATTTCTCGAAAAATGAAACTAGAAAATTGAATTATTTGGCTTCAAACCTATTAGGTTAATTCGTACCTAATAAGAATGAAGCCTTTTTTCATCATGATTAATACGTTAAATTATGAACTTAAGGTGGATAAAAAAAGCGTTAGCAACCAGAGTTTATCTCAACACTTTTATCGTCATAAAATACAAATAATTAATCAGGGCATTTATCAGAAACGTTATTTAAGCCTTGCTGTTTATGTTCGAAAGTAATTGTTTTAGTACCGTTATCTCGGTTAATTCGAAGAATATAGATACTGTCAAAATCACTACCTGGCCATTTAGGGACCAAATCAGCATCACCACCTTCATGTTTCATAATATCTTTTGCAGCTTTGACCAAATTGTCATGCTCCCAAGCAATAAAAATAACTGAATTTTCATACTGTTGGCTTAACAATTCTTTGCGTAATTCTTTTGTCTCTTTTGCATGAAAATTAAGGTGAATAGGTAGTGAAACTTTAATCGCTGTCGGGGTGATCGTTTGAACTGCACGTAATGAACTGCCTAACTTACTTTGTTTAGGTGCCGAAGCAAATAATGCATCTGGCTGACCAAATTGGCTAATCAGTACGCTAGGCAAAGCTAGAGCACGGTTTAAGCCTTTACAAGTTAATTGTCCGCTATCATTATTGGGTTTTTCACCATGTCTTACAAAAATAATAGTTTGCGTTGAAAACGCTATCTGACTGAATCCCATGATAAATAAACCTAAAAATATAAGTGCTTTGTTCATATATTTACACCCTTACTCAATGAATGAATAACAACGCTAATCATAGTATAAATACACCTGTACTATTAACTAACCGAAATTCTAAAAGCTTAAATCGTTTTACGCCAGATATTTTCAATCAAGCAAATTAATTATTTATTTAGCTTCAGCCCTACAACGGCCACCTGTTCGATTGTACTTCTTTAAGTATATGTTATTCCTTTAACATGTAGACCTTTTGTTATTTCAATGTGAAAAATGCTTGATATCGATAATGATTTTAAAGATAATGATTATCAGTATCATTTTTATTATCAACAAATTTAATGTGGTAAATAACATGACCAAGCCACTTGTTGCAGATAGCATCGAAATAATCAAGCAACCGATAAAAACTGACGTGATAGAAAGCCAACAGCTATTGGGTCCGACAGGTAAAGTTGAAATACAGCATCGTGGTGAAATTTATCAATTAAGACAAACACGTACCGGTAAATTAATTTTAACCAAGTAATGTATTAAGTTAATAAATATACAATATATTCCGCAAGCCACCTAGGTCGTATATCCAGGCAGCCAGCTTAATCGAGTACATAAGGAAAGGGTTTCTTATGGTGTTTAAACTGGTGTCAGCTTTTGGGATATTACCTGCCAATCGATATCATCTTGTCAAATCCCTCATCGCATTAAGCCATGATTGGGCAAATTATCACATTGCCTATAGGGTCACACAACACCAACAAAAACAACCGCCTAACCAAACTCAAGCCACGCGCCTTTTAGCCGAAAAAACTCATCTCACTTGTTGTTTAAATAACAAGTTAGTTCTCTATTTTAATGTGAGTTATCAACGACAACTAATTCATAACTAAAACAAAAATATCATCAATTCATTTTGTATGTCGGTGATGGCAATTAATAGTGCCCCGATAAAATGAATCAATAAACTTCTGCGGAGTATCACTATTATGTCTCATGTATTACGTGTGTCAGTTTTAACCAGTGCGATTGTTTCAATTATAGCCAGTGCTCATGCAGAAACAGCGGTACCAGCTACAGCAAAAAATAGTCATGAAGTGATGACTGTTTATGCAACAGGAAATGAAAGAGATAGCTTTGACGCACCCATGATGGTGACGGTAATCAAAAATAATTCTCCTGAAACACAAACCGCGAGCACGGTGAATGATATCTTGCGCAAAGTGCCCGGAATTGGAGTGACAGGTGCCAGCCGTGCGAATGGGCAAGATATTTATATGCGCGGTTTTGATAGACGCGGAATTTTGACTTTAGTTGATGGTGTTCGCCAAGGCACTGATACTGGCCATATGAATGGTACTTTTGTTGACCCTGCCCTAATCAAGCAAGTAGAGATTATTCGTGGCCCTTCAGGACTATTATACGGTAGTGGCGCGATGGGCGGTGTAATTGCATGGGAAACCGTCGATGCTAAAGATTTACTGCGTGAAGGACAAAACAGCGGTGCTCGGGTATTTGGCTTAGGAGCAACAGGCGACCACAGTTTTGGATTTGGTGGCACGGCTTTTGGTCGTACCGATAATCTTGATGGATTATTCAGTTTTGTGACTAAGCAAGTGGGAGATACTCGCCTAAGTAATGGCGATGATATGGATAACAAAGAGACTATCGCAAACTTACTGGCAAAAGGAACTTGGCAGTTAGATGACGCACAAAAACTGTCAGGTCAGATGCGTTATTATGATAACGACGCTTATGAGCCTAAGAATCCACAAGAAATTAGCACCAGCAAAAGTAATTTAAAAGTCAATCGCACCACTCGCCAACGTGATGCACAAGCTACTTATCAACTGAATCCTGAATCACAAGACCTACTTAATCTTAAGATCACGCCTTATTATTCAGATATTAATATCACAGCAAAAGGTGTTGGTACCAATTACGAAGGCAGAACTCAAAAAACTTACGGATTGAAATTAGATAACCGTTCCAATTTTTATGACTTACCTGTTGCTGCACATAATTTAACTTATGGTAGTGAAGCTTATAAACAAAAGCAAACGCCTTACGCGTCAGCAACACAATTCCCTGATGCCGATATCACTTTTGCTTCAGGCTTCTTACAAGATGAAATCACCTTAAAAGACTTACCAATTTCATTTATTTTAGGTACACGTTATGACCATTACAAAGCCACAGCAAAAGGTCATGATGATGTTAAAAAAGGTAACTGGTCTTCTAAAGGTGCGGTAAGTATTACGCCGACTGAATGGTCAATGCTATTTGCTTCATATTCAGAAGCGTTCCGTGCTCCCACTATGATGGAAATGTATAACGACGAAATTCACTTCCAAGGCGGCCCTATCATCAATAGATGGCGTCCAAATCCAAACTTAAAACCTGAATCTACCAGCACGGCTGAATATGGTTTTGGGCTACGTTTCGATGATTTGATGATGGAACGCGATAATTTGCAATTCAAAGCGAGTTATTTTGATACCAAAGCTAAAGACTATATCGATACACATGTTAATTCCGATAAAGTTGACTTTAGTAATAACTATACTACATCAGTTAATGTCAAACGTGTAAAAATTAAGGGTTGGGATGCCTCTATGGACTATAAAACCGACTATTTCAGCTGGAATTTAGCCTATAACCATACCGAAGGTAAAAATGAAGCCAATGGCAAATCTATAACCTCTATCAAACCCGATTCAGTCACCAGTAATATCGCAGTTCCTATTGACGATAGTGGTTTTGCGGTGGGTTGGTTAGGCGAATTTACGCGTCACACTGACTTCAATACTGCGGCTAATGTGCAACAACAAGCCGGTTATGCTGTTCATGATTTTTATGTCAGCTATCAGGGTGAAGGCCAACTCAAAGGTTTAGGTACTAGTGTCGTCTTAGGCAATGCCTTTGACAAAGAATATTATTCATCGCAAGGCATTCCACAAGATGGACGTAATGCCAAACTGCTTGTCAGCTTCCAATGGTAATTCACAAAAAAATTAAGGAGATACCCGTGAATTCAGCACTTTTCGAGCGTTACCAACAGGCCAAAACAGAAAACAAAGCAAAATACGCTCGTGATCTAGCCGCTTATCTCGAGGTTTCAGAAGCGGAATTACTGCATAGCCGTGTGGGTCATGATAAAGCTCAACGTCTTAATGTTGATGCGCCAACCTTACTCACCGCTTTAGCGGCAGTAGGACAAGTCAAAGCTATCACACGCAATGAATATGTCGTTCATGAACAAGTTGGCCGCTATGACAATGCGAAATTTAGTTCTCACGGTGGTTTAATTTTAAACCCTCGCGCATTAGATTTACGCATGTTTTTCTCTCACTGGGATTCTGTATTTACCCTCAGTGAAGAAGCTAAAAATGGTGAGCGCCACAGCATTCAATTTTTTGATAAACAAGGCGATGCACTACATAAAGTTTACACCACAGATGAAACGGATCTAGCGGCTTGGAATGCATTAATCGAGCAATATTCCACGACTGAGAACCCATTACTGGAACTTGAAGCGGCTAAGCCTTATACCACTCAACCGATCAATGATGAGCTTAAACAGCAGCTAGAACAAGAATGGCGCAATATGACGGATGTGCACCAATTCTTTATTCTACTCAAGAAAAATAATTTGAGTCGCCAACAAGTATTCAGTGCTGTCAGTGATGATCTTGCATGGAAAGTGCCTACAGATTCATTTAATCAATTGGTCAATACTGCTTTTAATGACCAAAACGAAATTATGATTTTTGTTGGTAATCGCGGTTGTGTGCAAATTTTCACCGGTCAAATTAAGCGCATCATGCCTTATCAAAGCGAAGGTTCAGATCTCAAATGGCTGAATATTTTTAATCCTGATTTCACGTTACACATGATCGAAAATGATATCGCTGAATGTTGGGTGACACGTAAATCAACACAAGATGGTTTTGTCACCAGCCTTGAAGTCTTTGATAAAGATGGCAATCAAATCGTTCAAATGTATGGTCAACGTACTGAAGGCACGCCAGAACAAGAACAATGGCGAAATCAAGTGATGGCATTGCCTCACATTTAACCAGTTAGGTAATTTAATAATGAAACAATGGCTTCTAATGATCGCGACGCTGATAGTGTCCGTCAGTGCACATTCGGTTGAACGTATTGTCACCCTTGGCGGCGATGTTACTGAAATCGTGTATAAACTGGGTGCACAAGACCAACTCGTTGCACGCGATAGTACCAGTCTTCACCCCGAGCAAGCACTCGCCTTACCGGATGTAGGCTATATGCGAATGCTTAACGCGGAAGGTGTGCTATCAATGCGCCCAACGCTAGTGATTGCCAGTGAACTCGCGAAACCGTCGATGGCTTTAACACAGATAGAAAAAAATGGTGTCAAAATCATCAAGGTTACCGGAAAGCCTGCTTTAGAAGCCATTCCAGAAAAAATTACCACCGTCGCGAATGCTGTGGGGAAAACACAGCAAGGTCAGCAACTCGTTGAGCAATTCAACCAAGAGCTAGCTAAAATTAACACGACACCGATTGATAAAAAAGTATTGTTTATCATGAGTCATGGCGGTGTCCTCCCCCTAGCTGCTGGTCAACAAACTGCCGCAGATAGTCTGATAAAAGCAACTGGGGCCAAAAATGCGATGTCGGCATTCAATAGCTATCGTCCATTGTCTCAAGAAGGTTTTATTTCCAGCCAACCTGACTTAATCATATTCACCGAAGAAGGCGTTAAATCACTCGGTGGTATCGATAAAGTTTGGCAATTACCGGGAATAGCCATGACACCAGCCGGTAAAAATAAAGCCTTATTAGTGGTCGATGATGTGGGAATGCTCAGTTTTAGCCTAGGCACACCAAAAGTCATGCAACAATTACGCGAGGCGTTAGAGAAGTCCCAATGAGTCGCTTTAAACACCCGTTACTTGTGATTGTTGTTTTATTTATCGTGCTTTGCGCCATCGCGTTGATTGCATCCAACGCGGGTGCAATGAATTTGTCATTAAAAATGCTATGGCAGGCATCAGCAACAGATCCAGACTGGCAAGTATGGCTAAATATTCGTTTGCCTCGTATTTTATTAGCCATTTTAGTTGGACTGGCACTTGCTGTTTCTGGCGCTATCATGCAGGGATTATTTCGTAATCCACTGGCTGACCCGAGCCTACTAGGGATCAGCAGTGGCGCGGCCTTGTGTGTCGCCGCATTTATCATTTTTTCACTTTCACTACCCAGTGTATTGCAAAGTTATGGTCATATTGGCGCAGCATTCATTGGTAGCTTAGTGGTTTCATTGATTATTTTTAGTTTAAATCGCAGCTCTAATGGCAATTTAGCGCGATTATTACTGGCTGGAATAGCGATAAATGCACTCTGCATGTCTTTTATCGGAGTGCTCAGTTATATCAGTAATGACCAACAATTACGGACTTTTAGTTTATGGATGATGGGCACACTCGGTAATGTTGATTGGACATCCCTTTCTATTGCCGCATCAGTGATCCTGCCCATCAGTTTTATTTGTTTATGGCAAGGTAACAAATTAAATGTTCTACAATTAGGTGATGAGGATGCTCATTACCTTGGTTTAAATGTCGAGCGCAGTAAATTTATTCTGTTATTTCTGAGCGCAATGTTAGTGGGCTGCGCTGTCGCAATGAGTGGCGTGATTGGTTTTGTCGGTTTAGTGATTCCCCATTTGATCCGCATGACATTAGGTCCTGACCATCGCTGGTTGATCCCAGGCTCTGCCATTGTGGGGGCAACGCTGCTATTGGTGGCAGATACCATCGCTCGTATTGCTGTTGCACCAGCTGAAATCCCTGTTGGGCTATTAACGGGCTTGATTGGGGGGCCTTATTTTTTATGGTTGATCCTACGTCAACCCGTCGGGAAGGTTTAACGATATGGAAATGAAAATAGAACCACAATCTACATTGCTTGAAGCCAATCACTTAAGTTATCGCATCAATAATAAAACATTAATTGACGATATAAATTTTTCTATCAAACAAAATGAGATGGTGGTGATCATCGGCCCTAATGGTGCGGGTAAATCAAGCTTATTAAAGCTATTAACGGGTTATACTCATCCAACGCAGGGAGAATGTCTGTTAGAAGGCCGTTCAATTTCCGAATGGGATAACAATGCGTTAGCGCGAAAGCGAGCGGTAATGAAGCAACAGAGCCATTTGCAATTTGCTTTCACCGTTGAGGATGTGGTTGCTATGGGAAGGACGCCTTACGGTTCAGAACATAAGCACGAAGCCATTGAGGAATCCTTAATACAAACTCACTGCCAGTTATTACGTGAACGCGATTATCGCCAACTTTCGGGAGGAGAGCAGCAACGAGTGCAATTAGCCAGAGTACTTGCTCAGCTTTGGCAGCCAACAGCCAGCCCTGCATGTTTGTTTCTCGACGAACCGACTTCAGCTCTCGATTTGTACCATCAACAACACAGTTTACGGTTATTACATCAACTGACTCGCGAGCGTCCATTAGGCGTGTGTTGTGTCTTACACGACCTCAACCTTACCGCCTTATATGCAGACAGAGTGTATTTAATTCATGAAGGAAAACTGGTTGCAAATGGTACACCTACTGAAGTATTAACGACAGATAACTTAACTCGTTGGTATAAAGCAGATTTAGCCGTTAGCCAGCACCCTGAATATGCAACCCCTCATGTCTATTTACGCCATTAAATTACCATTATTTGAACAAATTTAGCATATCAATAATTGTACCTGAAAAGTTATCTATTAACTGATTAAGGTGCCATTCTTATACTTAGTAAAAATAATTAATAAACTCAATAAATACGATGCTAATAAAATCGTAAAAAATCTTTTTTTTATATTTTAAAACTAACTATTCTGATAATTTAAATATCATAAGACATTAAATATAATTTGAATTATCACTCGGATAGATTATGGAAAACAATATTGTTAATACGTTGATTAATTTAACAAATAGAACAAATGATGATATAAAAATTGCTGCAATTAATGCACTGGGAGAATATAAAGCAGCAATTGGTCATAAAACTGCAATTGAAAGGTTACTACTGTTATGTAAAGACCCTAATAAAAACATCGCTATTTCAGCAATAAACTCCATCAGTAAACTTTAACATTAGCTTAAATATTTATTATTAACTAGCTCAATAATATTAATATGACCAATACGCTATTCTTATTCACGGGTGAAACCTATAACAAGTTCCACCCTTAATGACTATTTGACGTCGTTTAAATATTTTGCATGAAAAGCAATATGTTCACCGATAAAACTACTGATAAAATAATAACTATGGTCGTAACCATCACGTAAATTTAATTGATAATGATGCTGTTTTTTATCACATGCTTCTGCAAGTAGCTCAGGTTTAAGCTGCTCATGATAAAAAGAGTCGCCCGTCCCAACATCCACTAAAATAGGCGGAATTGTAGTGGCTTCATTCAGTAAATTCACCGTGTCATAACATAACCACTGAGTACTCTCTGCACCTAAATAAGCGGTAAATGCTTTTTGTCCCCAAGGCACTTGGGAAGGCGCAACAATAGGTGAAAAAGCAGATAAGCTGGTATAGCGAGACGAATTACGCAGGCCAATCATTAATGCTCCGTGACCGCCCATGGAATGCCCAGAAATTGCACGCTTATCGGATGCGGGTAAATGCGCTTCAATCAAGGCTGGTAACTCAGAGACAATATAATCATACATCTTGTAATGAGTGCTCCACGGTTTTTGTGTCGCATTCACATAGAACCCCGCACCTTGACCGAGATCGTATGCCTCATCATCGGCAACATCTTCTCCGCGAGGGCTGGTATCCGGTACGATTAAAATAATACCATGCTGCGCGGCAAACTGTTGTGCTCCCGCTTTAGTGATAAAATTTTGTTCGTTGCAAGTAAGCCCAGACAACCAATAAATAACCGGACATGATTGTTGTTCAGCTTGCGGCGGTATATATGCAGCAAATTTCATTGAACAACCTAACACATCCGATTGATGTTGATAAACATCCTGCCAACCGCCAAAACAAGCGTGGCGTTCAACTCTTTCCATTAGTACTCCTATTAATAACTCAGATATAGGCGCTAAATTGCGCCTATATGCCTAATGAAAACTATTTATAATGAATAACGGTACGAATCGACTTACCTTCATGCATTAAATCAAATGCTTCATTAATGTTATCAAGTGGCATGGTATGTGTCACGAATGGGGCTAATTCAATGTCACCTTTCATGGCATCTTCTACCATCGCAGGTAATTGACTGCGGCCTTTTACGCCTCCGAATGCTGTGCCGCGCCAAGAACGACCTGTGACTAATTGGAATGGACGAGTTGAAATTTCTTGTCCTGCGCCTGCGACACCGATAATAATGGATTGGCCCCAACCACGATGTGCGCTTTCTAATGCCGCTCGCATTACATTGACGTTACCAATACACTCAAAGGTGTGATCAACGCCCCACTCAGTCATTTCCACCAGCACTTGTTGAATTGGCTTATCAAAATCTTTTGGATTCAAACAATCCGTCGCCCCAAACTGGCGGGCTAATTCAAATTTAGCCGGATTCGTATCGATGGCAAAAACACGTCCCGCTTTGGCTTGTCTCGCCCCTTGAATAACCGCAAGACCAATTCCTCCCAAACCAAACACAGCAACAGAATCACCGGCTTGAACTTTAGCCGTATTATGCACCGCACCAATACCGGTTGTAACACCGCAACCTAGCAAGCACACTTCTTCATGATTTGCTTCAGGATTGATTTTTGCCAGTGAAACCTCAGCAACAACGGTATATTCACTAAACGTGGAGCATCCCATATAGTGATAAACTGGCTCACCATTATAGGAAAAACGTGTTGTACCATCTGGCATCACACCTTTGCCCTGTGTTGCGCGAACGGATACACAGAGATTAGTTTTACCTGATTCACAAAATACACATTTTCCGCATTCTGCGGTATACAGAGGGATCACATGGTCACCAACACTCACACTGGTAACGCCTTCGCCCACTTCAACCACAACACCTGCGCCTTCATGGCCAAGCACCACCGGAAACAAACCTTCGGGATCATCACCTGACAAAGTAAATGCGTCGGTATGACAAACACCGGTATGACTAATTTTAACTAATACTTCGCCCGCTTTCGGCGGCATCACATCAATCTCAACAATTTTCAGTGGTTGACCCGGTCCAAATGCAACTGCTGCACGTGATTTCATGTTTATTCCTTTTGATATTTAACGCAGGTATGTGCGAATAAGTGAGATGGCATCATCTACAGAATCTTTTTGAATTTGCGTATCAGCGGAGGCTTGCAACCCTTCACGCAGGTGACTTTCTAAAACCCCTGCCATCAAGCCATTAACCGCACCGCGTATCGCCGCTATCTGTTGCAATACCGCCGAGCACTCAACTTCATCCTCTAATGCAGTCTCTAGGGCAGATAATTGTCCCTTTAATTTTCTGACACGAGTCAGTACCGCTTTTTTCTCTTTAGGTGAATGTGGCATCGTAAAGCCCTCTCACGTATACATAGGGGGAGTATAGTATTGATAATACAAACTGTACAGAAAATAGGATAAAAAACAGTTCACTGCGCTGTCATTCGAGATGAAATTCATTTTTTATTTTCTAATCAATAAATTAAATTAAAATTTTAAACTCATATAACTTAATTAATCAGTACAAAAAATTAGTAATCATGCTTAATCAGATTCCATTGCCCAATATCCAGTAAAAAACCATAAAGTTTCTGATATGAAACTAAACATCCTCATAAGCACGACGCACACCACATTTTGACACAAATTAATCACATAAAAATAACATTTGATTGACGAGTAATCACCCTAGCAATTAGTCTGGTTTTAAATAATAAACAAAGTTTTATATATGAAACAAAATAGTTATCAGGGTAAATGGAGGAAGAGATGAGCTGGATTACCGTTTGTGATGTATCACAAGTACAAGAAGAATTTCCCTACTCCGCCAAGATCCATGGTACCGAAATCGGTATTTTCTTAGTTGAGAACCAATATTATGCCATGGAAGATATTTGTCCCCACGCATATGCCTTACTCAGCCAAGGATTTGTGGAAGATGGAAAAGTTGAATGCCCACTGCATGAAGCCATTTTTGATATCAAAACAGGAAAATGTTTACGAGAGCCTGGCGGGCGCGACCTTAAAACTTATCAAACACGCGTTCACGAAAATCAAATCGAAATCAGTTTAATTGAGGAATAGCAATGGAACCGATACAAAACATCAACCCTTACTTACCCGCAAATCATCAAATTATTCCCGCCCGCGAAGGGGGTAAAGGTAGCATTCAATCTCCTGGTACTGCGCCCAATATTGTTTGGCAAACCCGTTCAAGAGTTCCGGATGAATATGAAACCAGCCTAATTGCCGCTTTAGAAACCTTATTTGCATCAGGAATTGAATCACTCTCAGATATTGTTAATGCCCTGAATCAACAGCTCCTTGTTGACCGCCAAGGTCAGTCATGGAGTGAAAGTAGTTTTCGCGAGTTTCTACAAGTCAACGGGTATTAATTCTCTGCTATTTCATAGCGATTATCACTTGAATAATACCGCCGATAACAGGAAGCAGATCAATGACAACAAATACACAACTTCATAGCGCTCAGGATTACTTAGATGTTGGACTACGAGGGCAATGGTACCCCGTATTATCAAGCTGGGAAGTCAATAGCAATCCCATTGGGATCACGCGTCTAGAAGAGCAAATTGTGCTATGGCGTGATGATAAAGGCCAAATCCATGCTCTAGAGGATAGATGTCCCCACCGTGGTGCTAGATTATCAATGGGCTGGAACCTCGGTGAACGTATTGCCTGTTGGTACCATGGTGTTGAAGTGGGTGGTGATGGCGTTGTTAAAGATGTTCCGGCGGTAAATCAATGCCCGCTTGAAGGCCAAAAGTGCTTAAAAACCTATCCCGTTAAAGAACTTAATAGCGCTATTTTTCTTTATTTTGCGATAACCGAAAATGAAACGCCGCCAGAGCTTGAATTCCCCGAGGAGTTGGCTGACCACGAAAATCACAGTCATTTTTTGTGTACTGCCACATGGAATTGTAACTATCAATATGCATTAGAAAATGTCATGGACCCAATGCATGGCACCTACTTGCATTCATCATCTCACTCAATGGCAGATGGTGATAAGCAATCAGAAATGATCTTAGTCCCTACCCAACATGGCTTTATCTTTCGTAAAAATGACCAAATTGGTGTCAATTTCGATTGGGTTGAATTTGCAAGTACCGGTGCTAACTGGATGCGCTTATCGATTCCCTATCAAAAACGTTTTGGACCCGGTGGTCATTTCTGGATTATTGGTATGGTCGTCCCTGAGGATAGATTCAACACCCGCGTATTCTTCTGGCGTATCCGTAAAGTTAAAGATTGGCAACGTGATTTATGGCGATTCATGTACCGCAATCGCTTAGAAGGCTTGCATTGGGATGTTTTAGAACAAGACCGCATCATCTTAGAAAACATGGCTCCAAATGCACGCGGACAAGAGTTCTTATATCAACATGATGTGGGGTTATCACGCCTACGCCGAATTATGCAACGAGAAGCAAAAAAACAATTTGACCTGATTTATGGCAAGGAAACGTCAAATGCATGATTTATTAGCCGCAAAACGTATTGTGATTACTGGCGCCGCAAGAGGACTCGGTTTTAGCTTTGCACAAGCGGCGGCTAGGCAAGGTGCGAATGTGATTTTATGCGATATTTTAAGTGACCGATTGCAAGAGAGTGTCGAATTGCTGTGCCGTGAAGGGCTAAATGCCGAAGGGTTAACATTCGATATTGCCAATCCTGATGCAATTAATCAAGCCTTTGACACTATTGGAAAAAAGGGTTCGATTGATGGATTAATCAACAATGCCGCTTTAGCAACTGGCGTCGGTGGAAAACCATTAGATGAATACGATTTAACGCTGTGGGATAAGGTGATGACAGTCAATGTACGAGGTACTTGGTTAGTCACAAAAGCTGCGCTGCCATTATTAAAACAGTGTGCATCAAAACAAGGTTCATCAACCGCTAAGATCGTAAATATTGCCTCTGATACCGCATTATGGGGAGCCCCAAAACTGATGGCTTACGTCGCCAGTAAAGGTGCCATTATCAGTATGACACGTTCAATGGCGCGTGAACTTGGTGTACATCGAATCTGTGTTAATGCCATCGCTCCGGGATTAACCAAAGTAGAGGCTACTGAATATGTTCCTGTAGAGCGCCACCAGCTCTATGAAAATGGGCGAGCTTTACAAGGTGAACAAATGCCTGATGACGTAACGGGAACCGCCTTATATTTATTATCACCGATGTCTGATTTTGTCACAGGGCAATTAATTCCTGTCAATGGCGGCTTTATTTTTAACTAAAAACAAAATCGCACCAAGCAAAACCGCTTTGGCGGGGAGATTAAGACGATGAGTTCAACATGTAAATATTTAGTTCCAGGTTTGGAAAAAGGTTTACAACTGCTACTTCTCCTCGCGAAGCAGCACCGCGAGCTGACTTTTGCGGAAATTCTTCGTTTAATCGATATGCCAAAAGCGACTGCATATCGGGCAATTCAGACCTTAGTACATTTAGATTTTATTGAACAGCATCCACGAACGGGAGCATTTTCCCTAGGTCGTAAGGTACTTAGTCTCGGATTGGGTTATATCGCTTCACTCGATTTAACCCAGCTAGGCCAACCCATTATTGAACAGCTGCGCGACCGCAGCCAGTGCAATAGCCATTTAGTCATACGCGATGGGCGTGACATTATTTACATTGCCAGAGTCAGCGGCGCAGAATCAAAAATTAACCATGTGAGTGTTGGAACTCGGTTAGCAGCGCACCGAACATCTCTCGGTCGTATGTTATTAACCAGTTTAAGTCGTGCTGAGTTTGACTTGCTCTATCCCGATGAGGAATTACCTGATGATGCGGGCAGTAAACAGGTGTTTTGGAACATGATCCAAGCAGACAAATTACGCGGTTATGTGCTTGGCGAATCATTTTATCGTCGAGGTATTTCCTCGATTGTTTATCCTGTTTACAACCAAACCAATGAAGTTGAAGCCGTTATCAGCATTATGGTGCCAATGGATAGCATCCCAGCTCAGGAACGTCAGCGTTTACAAAATGAAGTTAGCAGTGCAGCACAAAAACTTACGGAGTTTATTGGCGGCATAAGACCCGCCAAAGCCGTTTAGCTTCCACCTTATTATCGACAACAAAATTTTAGGTTTATTGCCATAAGCCTCGGCCTCTGTTTGCTCAAAATGCGCATCTGGCAATAACACTACTCTATAGAGGGCTATACTATGTCAGTGATTGGAATAGAAAAAATGGAATTCGGGGTTGAAGACGTTGCTGCCTGTACTCGATTCTTTCAAGACTTTGGTCTGCACGCTTGCGCTGATAATCCAACTTATTTTACGACATTATCAGGTGCCGGGATCAACGTTTCTCCCCTTGATGATAATACCCTTCCAGCGCCTTTTGAATCGGGTTCAACCCTACGCCGAATCACATGGGGGGTAGAAAATACGGCTTCACTCGCTGAAATTATCACGCAAATAGCACAGTGTGATGGTTTCCGATTAACCGAAAATGGTGCCGAATGCCGCGACCCTAATGGCATGACAGTGGCATTTTGCGTTAGCCAACAAAAACCGGTTTCACTCGATATTTCCCCAATTAACCAATGGGGTGATATACGCCGCATAGATGCCCCGAGTCCTGTTTATGAAAAAGCGACTCCCATTAATATTGGTCATGTGGTGTTTTTTGTCGATGACCTGCCCGCGACTGAGGCATTTTACTGCCAAAAATTAGGATTTCAGGTTTCCGACCGTTATATCGATCGGGCTGTATTTTTGCGGGCACAAATCAATGGCTGCCACCATAACTTATTCTTACTCAAACTCCCCCATCGTGGTCGCGGTCTAAATCATGTGGCATTTACAGTCAGAGATATTCATGAGGTCATCGGCGGTGGTTTAGCAATGAACCGCCATCAATGGAGCACCTTTATTGGCCCCGGCCGTCATCCTATTTCATCTGCCTATTTTTGGTATGTAAATAGTCCAACGGGCGGTGCTTTTGAATACTACACCAATGATGACTACCTCACTGAAAAATGGCAGCCGCGGGAACTGGAACACTCTTTAGTGTCATTTACCGAATGGGCAGTTGAAGGTGGTCTCGATTATGACACTCGTCGCCAAGTCAAACCCAATAAGGAGTAGACCATGGACGCAATTATCCAAGGCGGTATTGTGATTATTGGTGGAGGGCAAGCCGGAGGCTGGGCAGCGAAAACACTCAGAGATGAGGGCTACCAAGGCACACTGTCTGTTATCAGCGATGAGATCCATGATTTCTATGAAAGGCCGCCTTTATCAAAGGCAGTATTAACTCAAGATACTTTAGCGCTTTCACGCCTGTTCAGTGAAGCCGATACCGATGCACTCAACTTGCAATGGTTTCGCCCTGTCCGTGCGACTCGAATTGATAGTAATCAAAAACAAATCCAACTCAGTGATGGACGCCAACTTGCCTTTGATAAACTATTGATAGCCACAGGTGGACGACCTCGTTATCTCTCAAAAGCATGGCAAATACACCCACAAGTTTTTGCACTTCGTTCTTGGGATGATGCGCAGCAGCTACGCACAGCGCTACTTTCAGCTCAAAAAATCGCAATCATCGGGGGGGGCTGGATTGGTTTAGAAGTTGCCGCTTCCGCACGAAAAATGGGGCTTGATGTGACGATTTTCGAACGTCAATCACGTCTATGTGAGCGCAGTGTACCCCAAAATGTGTCCGATGCTTTAGCGCAACGTCATCGACAAGCCGGTGTGCATGTCATCACGGATTGCGGCGATATTTACCTTGATGAAACGACATCTGCACTCAACATTGGTTGTCAAAAACAACCTACGCAATCTTTTGACCTTGCCGTCATGGGCATTGGTGTCGAGCTCAATTTAGAGTTAGCCGCACAAGCCGGGCTTACTCTCACTCAAGGTATTGTCGTCAATGGCCATGGGCAAACATCCCACGCTGATATTTATGCAGCAGGCGATGTAGCATGCCATCCAACACTTTCGTTGTGTTTACAGTCTTGGGCCTATGCTCAAAACCAAGCTATTGCGACAGCAAAAGCCATGCTAAATAGCCAAAGCGAAAAATTTAACGAACCAGCTTGGCTTTGGTCTGATCAATATCAGGACAACATCCAAATTCTCGGTATTCCCACAGGGCAAGCTTTACAACATATTCAGCGCCATACTTCGACTTCTGAAATCCATTTTTCACTCAATGAAATCAATGAATTGGTGCAGATGGTTGCATTTAACGATGCACGTGCGATCAAACTCGGTAAACGTTGGATACAAAACAATCGCAGGTTAGACCCGTCAGAGCTTGCTGACCCAGCCTTTTCATTAATGTCGCTGAAATAGTGTATAGCTAAGAGAGATAATATGGCAAATCAAGGTATTACTGTACACACCAAGATACCAGAACAAACCAGCGTCCAAGCGACAGTCCAAAATGACGCTCAAGAAAAAGTGAATTGGTTGATCCCGATAGCCTTGTTTTCTTGCGTATTGCTGGCTTTTTTCGACAAGATTAGTATTGCGGCACTATTTTCTGATGAGAAATTTCAACAAGCGCTTGGCATTGATTTCGACCCCACTCGTCTTGGCCTATTAATGAGCGCGTTTTTATTCGCTTATGGCGTTTCATCAATGTTATTGAGTGGCATTGGCGATCGTTTTCATCCCACTAAAATGCTACTTTTCATGGTCAGTAGCTGGTGTATCTTGATGATTCTCATGGGCTTCACACACCATTATGGCACCATGATTTTCTTACGTGTTTTGCTCGGGATTGCTGAGGGGCCGTTGCTCGCTATCTCATATGCCATCGTGCGCCGTACATTCCCACAAAGAATGCAGGCTCGAGCAACCATGCTTTGGCTTTTAGGTACCCCATTAGGCGCCGCGCTGGGTTTTCCTATCGCACTATATCTTTTACAAAATTTTGGTTGGCAAAGTACGTTCTTTGTCATGGCAGCCTTTACGGTTCCAGTTTGGTGGTTAGTGATTATAGGTATCCGTCACCCAAATCTAGCTAAAAAAGTAGCTCCGATTGGTAACAAAGCCCTGACAGCGAATATCATTGAAGCAAAAACACAACGAAACATCTTACTGCGCAATTCACACTTTTGGATTATCTGTCTATTTAACATCGCCTTCCTTGTCTATCTGTGGGGAATGAACGGCTGGTTGCCGAGTTATTTAATCAAAGGTAAATCGATTGATTTATCACACGCAGGGATCCTATCTTCCCTTCCCTTTATCGCAATGTTGTTTGGTGAAGTAATTGGTGCTTGGTTATCAGACCGTTATGACCGCCGTGCACTAGTTTGTTTCATATCCTTACTCGGCGCAATTATCGGACTTTCTGGCGTGTTATTTCTCACGGAAACCTACAGCATCATAATGATGATGGCATTTAGCATGTTTATGTGGGGAGCCGGCGCACCAAATATTTTTGCACTACTCGCCAAAGCAACGCAAAAACAAGTCAGTGCACTGGCTGGTGGTATTTTCAATGGGCTAGGAAACTTGGCTGGCGCAGCGGCTCCGCTCTTAATGGGTATGCTTATTGCCTTCACTGGAAATATGGATAACGGACTTTTATTTATCGTAATTATAGGTTTGGTTGGCAGTTTTTTATTACTGCCGCTACTCAAAAAATACTGATTAATCTGTGTCTTATCAGGAGAGAACACTATGTCACAACTTTCGAACCAAGTTAAACCTCAAGATATTTCAATGGCGCAATGGATTGAGTCTCGCGTGGCACGCTTTGAAGGGCGCAAATACGATTGGAATGCACTGAAGTTTCAAGCGGATTTTGATCCTAAATACCGTCGTGCACAAATGCGCTATATCGGAACAGGGGCAACAGGAGTCGCCAACGACACCAATACCGTACCCGCTGAAAACTTCACTTTTTCGACCATGGTGCTTCCGGCGAAATGTGAAGGACCGCTGCATTTACACCCCGATGTTGAAGAAGTTTTTTTCATGCTCAAAGGCACCATCACCTTATTTATTAAAGATGGTGATGAAGAGTTTGAAACGGTACTAAAAGAACGCGATCTCATTTCTGTTCCCGCTGGAATTTACCGTGGTTTATTTAATCATGGGGAAGAAGAAGCATTAATGTGCGTCATGATTGGTACACAAAAACCCGCTATTCCGACGTATCCAGAAGATCATCCTTTATCAAAAGTTAAGCGCGGATAATAGGAGAAATCAATGATGAGACTGCCAATTGACAAGCTCCCTAACTTACAATTTGCTGAATTTGGCCAATATCGTCTTAATTGGCGTGAATCTGGTGACGGCTTTCCTATCGTCCTGCTCCATGGTATCAGCTCAGGTTCGACTTCATGGATATGTCAGTTCGCAGACTCATCACTGACAGATAACTATCATTTATTTGCATGGGATGCGCCGGGCTATTTAGACAGCGATCCCCTTGCAACCCACACACCTGTTGCACTTGATTATGCTGATGCGCTAACGGATTTTTTAAATGATTTAGGATTACAACAAGTCATTTTAGTTGGGCACTCTTTAGGGGCATTAATGGCTTGTGCCTTTGCTTCTCTACATCCACAAAGAGTTAGAGGATTATTATTGGCGAACCCTGCGCAAGGATATGCCACTAAAAGCCCAGAAGAACGTCATCGTGTTTATGATAAGCGCCGTGAAATTGTCTGTGATTCAGGTATTGAAGCTTATGCACAAAATCGTGCAGCCGCATTACTTTCCCCTTCGGCATCCGCTGAAAAGATTGAATGGGTAAAACGTAATATGCAAAAACTCAATCCAGAAGGATTTTTAGCCGCTGCGTGGATGTTGGCTCATGACGATATCAGCCTTTATTTAAACGCCTATCAAGGCCCTGTCGAGATGATTGTTGGCTTAGATGACACCATTACACCACCAGCACAAGTTCAGCAATTATCAACCGATAAACAATGTCCATTGAAAGTGATAAAGCAAGCAGGACATGCCAGCTACCTTGATGCACCGATAGAATTTAATCTCTATTTAAAGCAATTTTCAGATGCCTTGGAATGTACTGACTCACCCAAAAATCGTTTTCCAAAAGACAGTTCACAAAATAAAGCTTCACAAAGGAAAGTGCCATGAATTTACAGTTACATGATCGTGTTGCTGTTGTGACGGGGGGAAGCTCCGGTATTGGTTTTGCGACAGTCAAATTATTACTCGATGAAGGTTGTAAAGTCGCCTTTTGCGGTCGCTCTCAAGATAAATTGCAACAAGCCCTCGACACATTGCAAAAAACTTATTCTCAAGAAAAGTTTATGGCGGTTAATTGTGATGTGCTAGATAAAACACAAACTTTGGCATTTGCTGAACAAGTTAAACAGCAGTATGGGCAGGCAGACTTACTGATTAATAACGCCGGACAAGGCTATGTGGCGAGCTTTACAGATACACCAGATGAGGCGTGGTTACAGGAAGCACAGCTCAAACTTTTTGGTGTTATTAATCCCGTTAATGCATTTTTACCATTACTCGAACAGTCGAATATTGCCTCAATCACCTGTGTTAATTCGCTCTTGGCCTTACAACCGGAGCCTCATATGGTCGCTACATCTGCGGCACGGGCGGCATTACTCAATATGACGCTTAATCTATCAAAAACCTTGCTACCTAAAGGTATTCGAGTGAATTCAATTTTACTAGGGATGGTAGAGTCCGATCAATGGCATCGCCGGTTTGAAAATCGCAATGATAAAACAAGCGATTGGGCGAGCTGGATTGGCGATATTGCCAAAAAACGCGGTATTCCTATGCAACGTTTAGGCAAACCTGAAGAACCGGCTCGTGCACTGGTTTTTTTAGCATCACCGATGGCTTCTTTTACATCAGGCGCTGCATTGGATGTTTCAGGTGGTTTTAGTCACCATATTTAAAGGATTTTATGATGAAAACATTGATGCTTATTGGGTATGGTGCGATGGCCAATGAAGTGATTGACCGCTTACCCAATGGAATTGTACTTCGCTGGATTGTTGCTCGCCCTAGCCATCACGATGACATTATGACTCGTTTTCATGGCCAAGTAATACCGATCAACGACCCCGCGACAGTGACCGAAAAACCCGATTTAGTGTTGGAATGCGCGAGTCATCAAGCGGTTAAACAATATGCTCCCATCGCGCTTAAACGAGGTTGGACAATAGCCATCATTTCAACGGGTGCCCTTGCTGATGCCATATTCGCTCGCGAGTTAAGTGATCTTGCTCGCCAACATCATGGTCAGTTAATTCCACTCAGCGGCGCCATTGCAGGGTTAGATGGTCTTCGCGCAGCAAAAGAAGCCAATATTACACAAATTACCTATCAATCACGAAAAAGTCCCGCCAGCTGGCGTAATGGCCCTGCCGAGCAATATATCGACCTTAATCAAGTATCAGAACCAACCGTATTTTTTAGCGGAACGGCGCGAGAAGCGGCGCTCAATTTCCCAGCCAATGCCAATGTCGCCGCAACCGTCGCACTGTATGGGATAGGTATGGATGCAACAAAAGTTCAGCTCATGGTTGACCCTACAACACAACAAAATACCCATCGAATCGAAGTCGTCGGTGACTTTGGTCGTTTCTGTATTGAGCTTAATGGTCAACCGTTAGCCTCGAATCCTAAAACGTCTTTATTGTCAGCCTTAAGTGCGGTCGAAATGTGTCGCCGAGTTGCTGAACACAATGCCATTATCTGACAGGAGCAGCACAATGAAAAACAGGGATATTTTTGTCGGCGGTAAATGGCAACAAGGCCGCGGTCAGCAAATGCAATCACGTTTTCCTGGTGATAACCACGTTGTCGCAACCCTCAATAGCGCTAGCCTTGAGGATGTTGAGGATGCAGTGATCGCCGCCGAAAAAGCTTGGCGTGACCCGAAGTGGCGTCATATGCCATCTCATCAACGCGCCGCTATTCTACTCAAAGTCAGTACATTAATTGACGAGCAACGTGAAGAATTGGTCAGGTTACAGACTCTCGACAATGGAAAGCCTTGGGCTGAAGCCCGTGGATTGGTGATGAGTGCCGCCGCAACCGCCCGTTATTTTGCGGCAGTATGTGAAGTCAGTGGTGGCGAATTGCCACCCCGTCGCCAACCTGACATCATGACCCTTAGCACCTATCAGCCCCTTGGTGTCATCGCCGCAATCACTCCTTGGAATTCACCCATTGCCAGTGATATGCAAAAAATTGCGCCTGCAATTGCAGCCGGTAATGCAGTTATTTTAAAACCCGCAGAAGCGACTCCTCTTGTTTCACTTAAACTTGCCGAACTCTTTGAACAAGCAGGGTTACCCGCAGGATTATTAAGCGTGCTTCCCGGCAAAGGCTCAATTATTGGCGATGCATTAGTGCGTCATCCACTAGTACGAAAAATTTCATTTACAGGTGGCACCAATACGGGACGCCAATTAGCTCATATTGCTGCCGATAAACTGATTGGAACCTCATTAGAATTAGGCGGAAAATCCCCAACGATTGTCTTAGATGATGCGGATTTAGATTTAGCAGCCCACGGTGTTTGTTATGGTATTTTCAGTTCAATGGGACAAGCCTGTATTGCAGGTTCTCGCTTATTTGTCGCCCGAAGCGTCTATCAAGCTTTTATTGAAAAACTGACGAAACTCACACAAGGGCTCATCATCGGTGACCCACGTCAAGAACGCGTACATATTGGTCCGCTGATCTCCTCTGCACATCGAGATAGTGTCATAGCTTACGTCTCGCAAGCTATTGCAGAAGGGGGCAAAATTCGTGTCGGGGGCAAGGTACCAACGGATCCCGCACTGCAATCGGGTCACTATTTCGAACCCACGATTATCGAAGGCTTAACTAACCAAGCGCATGTGTGTCAGGAAGAAATTTTTGGCCCAGTGCTCGTTGTTATTCCTTTCGATGATGAAACCAGCCTGATTCATGATGCTAATGATTCTATTTATGGCCTTGCAGCCGGTATTTGGACGCAAGATTATACTCGTGCATTTAAATTAGCCGATACGCTAGATGTCGGTACAGTTTGGATTAATACCTACAAAGTTTTTTCCATCTCAACACCTTTTGGCGGTTTTAAAGATAGTGGACTTGGAAGAGAGAAAGGCCTTGAGAGCCTCAAAGCCTATATGCAACAAAAAAGTATTTTTCTGGCGCTTAACCCACAACCAAACCGTTGGTGTGAATAAATGTCCTTAAGTGGATTATTGACGTATTAAGGAGAACACAATGTCTGAAACTATCACGGTTGGCGAAGCTGTCGCCAGAACATTAGAGCAGTACCAAGTCAGCACAGTTTATGGTGTTATTTCAATTCATAATTTACCGATTGCAGATGCTATTGGTCAGCGTGGTATTATCGATT
Organism: Providencia sp.; assembly: GCF_052096715.1. Classification (NCBI taxonomy): domain Bacteria; kingdom Pseudomonadati; phylum Pseudomonadota; class Gammaproteobacteria; order Enterobacterales; family Morganellaceae; genus Providencia; species Providencia sp. The sequence goes on along the minus strand of NZ_JBQDNB010000022.1, from coordinate 42,015 downwards.
TCACACCCAGCCGAGGTGAAGCTGGTGCGGTAACGATGGCAGATGCTCACAGCCGCTTTCGTGGACTCGGTATCGCACTCACCAGCACTGGCGCTGGTGCGGGTAATGCTGTCGGATCAATGATTGAAGCCATGAATGCCAGCTCCCCCATGATCCACATTACCGGACAAGTTGAAAAAGCATTTTTGGATATGGACGCTGGGTTTATTCATGAAACACGCGATCAATTAAGCTTTTTACGCGCGAGCTCCAAACAGGCGTTTCGAGTGCATAGTGCAGAACAAGCTGTTGCAGTACTACATAAAGCTATTCAAGTTGCACAAACAGTACCTTGCGGCCCAGTTTCAATAGAAATTCCTATCGATATTCAAAATACCCAAGTTCCATTATCGGTGCTCAGCGCCCCACTTCATCGCGCGCCATTGCCACCCATATCAACCACTGAAATTGATATAATTTGGGAGCAATTTAAATCTGCACAACGTCCATTATTATGGATTGGTGCCGGCGCACTTCAAGCCACAGATGCAGTAAAAAGGCTGGCTGATTGTGGTATTGCCGTCATCAGTAGTACCCATGGGCGAGGCATTTTATCAGACGAACACCCATTTAGCCTTAGAGCCTTTCATAATGCTGACGCCATTGATGCATTAATGCGTACTTGTGATTTAACACTTATTGCAGGCTCTCGTTTACGCAGTAACGAAACCAAAACATGGTCACTGCCGCTGCCTCATCCATTGATCCAAATCGATATTGACCCTCTGGCCGCAAATCGTAACTATGTTGTCGATCTCAGTGTCACAGGAGACTGCAAAGCTTTACTTGAGGGACTTGCCGATAAAGTAGAGCAAGAAAATCGCCCAATAGCATCCTCATGGCGCCAACAGGTACAAAAGGCTGTCGAGCAAGCCGAGCAGCAATTACGAGAACAATGTGGCCCTTATAGTTCCCTTAGTGATGCCGTTGAACAAACCTTACCTGAGCACGGTATCTTTGTACGTGATATCACCGTTTCGGGGAGTTTATGGGGAAGCCGTTTGCTTAAAGCCACTCACCCAATGCATAACATTCATTCATTAGCTGGAGCTATTGGTTTAGGCTTATCCATGGCAATTGGAAGTGCAAAGGCCAATCCAAATAGCCCTGTAGTGGGCTTAGTCGGCGATGGTGGGTTGATGTTAGGAATTGGTGAGCTTGCCACCATGGCGCAAGAGCAATTACCAATTGTTTTAATCATTATGAACGACAAGGGTTATGGCGTTATGCGCGGTATTCAAGAAAAATATTTTGCGGGCAGGCAATACTATAATGAATTATTAACGCCTTCATTTAGTAAACTTGCTGAATCGATGGGAATAACCGCGTTCACAGTAGCCAAAGCAACGGATTTTAAATCCACGCTTGAACAGGCTATTGCGTTAAATCAACCGGTTGTCGTTGAGGTGCTAATGGATAATATTGGCACAATGAATTTTTCGGGCCCACCTCAGAAAAAATTATTTTAGCAAATACATTAAGTAGCGTGACCTTTATAAGAAATCACGCTACTTTTTCAAAATAGATAACCGTTCCTTGCGTTTTCTAACGAACTAATACCATTTCCCTCTTTAGGTGAACTTAATATTATTGAGAATATCTGCAAAAAAATAAGTTAAATTCAGTTTTACCTATTAAATTTATTGAATATGTCCATTGCTAATTATTAGACACATCAATATAATTAATTATTATCATTCAATTTGACGGGTTTTTTATGCTGCGCAAATCTATTTTTATTATCATATTTTCCTTTCTAGTCATATCCTGTAGTCAGTCTAATATAACGTCATCGGCAATAATGGAGCCTACAGAAAAAAATGTTCATAACACTTGGTTAAAAGTAAAGTACGATATTGAGACTGATGGGCAAGTCACAAACATTGAATTAGTCGATAGCTATAAAGCGAGTCATAAAGTTAAAGTTGATACCATTAATGTGATAAAAAAATGGAATTTTCCCAAGAGTAATGCAAAAAATGGGAATATAGTCATCATATATTTTCGCCCTGCACCATCAGTTTGATAGAAAAATTAACTCAATATCTAAATTATGCGTATTATTCCTTTTTTAATCGCTCAATTTCTTTTTTAAGAATTTCAATTTCTCGCACTAATTCTTGAGTTTTAGAAAATGCATCATCGTGACTATATCTCGTTGCTCCCGTAGCCCCAGAATAATGGTCATAGCAATGATTTTGAGTATTTACTATTGCTCTTTCAAGGCCTTCAACTCTATATTTGTTACCATAACGCTTTGCATAGCTGAGTTGTTTTTCAAGCTGAGTAATTTTTTTATCACAACCATAATATTGCGACCCAGCTTGGGAAGAGAATGGAAATATTATTATTGATAGCATGATAAAAAATATACGTTTCATTTATTTTCCCTAATAGATAATTATTTAATCTTCATCTAATGGAAACATTTAAATATAATTATTCATATAGGTAACATTCTTAATGTTGATATAAAATCAAGAACACAATCACTTATTACTCAAAATAGTTGTATTGAAGTAAAAATAATTGTAAATAAAATCGTTGTTATATTTCAATTTAATTTATTACAGACAGATACATATTTATTAGTTATATTAGTATCAATGGATTAAATTACATGGATGTAACTCTTCAACCCCACTTTGTCTCTCCCCTTTCCCACAAATTAATTACATTATGTTATTAGTTTAATATAAACACAACGCCCACAAAAAATACAACCAAAGCTAAATTTAAGAATGTATAAACTTAAATCTAAAATAAAATGTCTTAAATCAATCTGGTGAAAGTCATAAAATGCGTATTCTCAGCACTATTTTATTTTAAAAAAATAATAATTAAGAATAAGTTTAAAGCAGTGAAACTAACACTAATTGTTTTGCGATAACTGTAGGGCAAACGATATAATCTCTGTAATTATTTTTTGTAAAACATAGGCAAGAGAAATATGTGTTCCGCTGAACCAGAACTGCAGTTTACACAAACTCATGAGCAGCATTTTCATCTCGCTTTAAAACAGGCTAGCCGAGATTATCTGCAAGGAAAACAAGACCATGTATATGCTAGTCATTTAGATATTGCTGTAATCATCAGTTTGTTTATGGTCGCTATTTTGTGTTATCTCCCCACGCTTTCGACCTCTTCAACACTGATTTACTCCCTTTGCTATTTTAGCTTCGTTTTATTGACCATGTTTTTAAATGTCATCGGCCAACATGATGCCTGTCATAACACCTTATTTAAAACGAGTTGGAAAAACCGAGTGTTTGGTCGCCTCGTGACACTGCCACTAGGCCTAGAACCCGAGTTTTGGCGTGCAAGACATGTTTATTTTCACCATCATTATGCCAATATTGAACATTACGATCTTGATACTGAAGAGAATGGAATTTTTCGCCAAACACCATTTCAAAAATGGCGACCATTTATGCGGTTTCAACATATCTATTGGCCATTTGTAGCTTCGTTATCATTAACTTGGATTGCTTTAGTCTTTGATTGGTCAGATAGAACGGGAAAAACCCCAATAAAAACGAAGAAAATACTCAATGGGAAATTAGGCTGGTTGCTATTTCTGTCCAGTAAATTATGCCATCTGGCTTTAATGTTAGGATTACCTTTAATTATTGCTCACGCCAATGGCATCAGTATTATGGCTATATTATTAACTTATTTAGCTAGCCAAATGGTTGCTTCATTATTTGTAATCTACCTATTACTTGGCACCCATTGGGCTGAAACCCAATTTTTCACACCACCAGACGACAAAATAATACCTCATGGTTGGTATCACCATAATTTTGTCACCTCGTGTGATTGGATCCCTTCACCACATTATTTATGGCGTTTAACTGGTGGGCTTAATTACCACTTAACACACCATTTATTTCCTCATTGGCATCATCGCCACTACCCTGCTCTTGCGCACATCATTTCTCAACTTGCAAAAGAATATAATATGCCATACCGCTGCATTAACTATCGCGAACTAGTTAAAGCGCAAATACGTTTTTTACGTAAAATGGGTGAGCCGCCAATTCATCAATAAAAATAGGTCTAAATAACATAGTTCAAAATGCAGGCTGGTATCCACTGCATCTTGAACTATCATTGTGCTATTTTTCAACCTGAAAATTGAGCCAGTCCGGTATAACCATTACCTTGGTGAATCTTATCAAATTGTCCATTACTCAGCATTACTCGATAGACTCCCCCACTAAGATCAGCAATATACATGATATTTTCCGGCTTATTATAAGCTAAGCCAATCGCCTCTTTAAATCCCCGACAAATAACTCGATAATTATTTAGCCCATCATCAGTCACGTTCGCACAATTCAAGCTATTTCCATTAGGCTCTGAGCCTCTGTCGGTCCAATAAAGAATTTGAGTCTCTTTATCGAATAAGAGGTCAATGGGCTCAGGCAGTTTGTCCAGCAGTAGCTGAATATTATCAGCATCAGATTCATCAACGAAATCACCTGATGACTTTGATAATGGCATCCGGAATATTCGTCCTTTATTTCCTTTTGCAGGCCCTTTTTGAGTCCAATATAACCAATCCGCATCCAAATCTAATGCAATACCAACACATTGATCCAAGATATCAACGCTATCAGTCACTGTCCTAGGTCGCTGAATGTGTGTTTGGAGATCAGTCCCATCCGTCTTGCAGGAACAAACCTTACCGCCTTCTCTATCACACCAATATAGACGTTGGCTTTGACTTTCCAATAACAGCTGCTTAGGTGTTCGAAGTTGCCCATGACCTAATAGCATTTTTCGACCACTACCATCAAAATTAATTAAATTGAGTGAACCGTCATCAGCTTCATAGTTATCGCCCATATTAGTCCAATAAATCAAACGATTGATATGGTCAATAGCAATACCATCAGGCGTACCACCGAGCTCATCAATCAGATTGAAAGTCACTAAACTTGTCGTGTCCAACTGAATAATAGCGGGATTGATGGCATCAAGTAATAGCAGATAAGGGTAAGATATTTCAGGATTTTGGGACATACAAACCTCATCATATATTTCGATATAATTAAATATAGTTGATGAAAAATGCATTAGCCAATGCACTAAATAAATCCTTAATGTTTCAAGCTAAATATCCGATATTATACAGTCATAAAGTATAGGGATTAATAAAATGAAGAGTGCTATGAAAAAAACTTAATAAAACCATTTAATAAAACAAATGATTCGATTATTGATATAAATTCATCCAGATTTTATATTTAATAACCGTTTATTTTTATGGTTGTTTACTCTTTGTTTAATAAACTATCAATTCATTAAACAAAGTATTGAAATAGTGTTTTTATTCTTAAAACTAAAATCTATTTACTCTTTATTTAAAATAGCCGAAATATACTTAAAAAATAATTATATTCCATAACAACACCAATTATATTTTCAGAATGGTTGCCACTCTCATGAAAAAATTAGAGTATTTTCTCAAAAAATTACGCACATTTATTATCAGTGATAAAGCCTATCTTACTAATAAATTTACTAAAAAATTAGGTTACATACCTAATATCAAGACACCGAAAAGCTTTAATGAAAAAGTAAATTTTAGGATGATATATGACAAAAACCCACTTTATACACAATTAGCAGACAAGCTTGCAGTAAGAGATTATGTTTCTCGTACAATAGGCCATGAATATTTAGTACCAATTTTAGCCGCCTTTAATCATGTAAATGAAATCAATATTGATAAACTCCCTAAACGCTTTGTATTAAAGTGTAATCATGATAGTGGCAGTAGTATTATTTGCCAAAATAGAGCCAAATTTGATCTACATAAAGCCAAAGAAAAATTATCATTTCATTTAATGAAAAATCTTTATTACATTACACGTGAACGTCACTATAAAGATATTGCTCCTCAAATAATTTGTGAAGAATATATTGATTTATTTGCTAATAAAAATAGAAAGTTAGTTCCTGAAACCTGCCGCATTCATTGTTTTTCTGGCAAACCCGTCTATGCAGAGATCGATTATACCGATGAATTTGGTCATGAATTCATCAATATCTACGATATCAATTGGCAACTACAACCCGTGACTTTTGATTACCCTAATATGTTAGAGCCCGTACCTGAGCCACCTTTATTCCAAGAAATGCTAAGGCTAGCTCAAATATTAGTCACACCATTTGACTATTGCCGTGCTGATTTTTTAATGTCAGATGAAAACACCTTGTATTTTAGTGAACTTACCTTCGCACCAAATGCAGGACGCACAGTTATTTCACCGCTTTCGTGGGATTTCAAGCTCGGTGAATTATGGGAACAAAGGATCACAGAAACGCAATCAATCACACAAACTGAACCCGCATTTGCAACAGCATCAATAAATAAAAAAAAATAAGCTAGTTCCAATAAAAATGCCGCGATATTTCTATAAGTAAAACAGAAACATCGCGGCATTATTTTTTATCGCATTTAAAACGATAAATAACTGATTAGTTCGCCAGCACACTCGCTTTACGGCGTAAACTTGCGACTAGCATATAAATCGCCGTCACAATCAATACAATAAAGAAGAAATCAACTAAACCATTATACTGCGCTAAGAAGGTCCCAGCAGCTAATGGTCCCATCGCTGAACCTACACTATAGCTAAATAGCATCACTTGAGTTGCAGCCACGATATACGATGAATCTAAGTTATCGCAAGCTAATGTAATAGCAATTGGATAGAGTGCAAATGAGGACATGCCAAGCAATGCTAACGCAATAATCATCACTAAATAATCGCTCGAAATGTAAATAACACCCATTGCGAATACGCCAAGCAAAGACACCATTGCCAGTAGCAATGTTTTGCTTATCATCACAGATAACTTGCTAATAATTGGCTGTATTATCATACCACCAAGAATGATTGAGGCCATTAACACCCCGACTTGCTCAGTGGTAAACTGATCTTTTTTCAGCGATAACGGCATCAAACCATAAATCGTTCCCATTAAAATGCCAGAAACCATGCAACCAATAATAGCAGGCTTACTTAGGCGGCTAATTTTTTTAAACGATAACTTTTGGTGAATTCCACTTTCTGGTTGGCCTTGACGAAACAATAATGGTGGCATCACCGCTAAAAGCAGTAATCCCAGCACCACCATAAACGGGTAAGCACCTTGTGTTCCAATAAATCCAATAGCTAGTTGCCCAAGCGTTGTGCCACCATACAAAGACGTCATATAAAAACTAAGACGCTTTGCACGCTCTTTTTGGTTATCACCAATTAATAGCCATGATTCAACAACAACAAAGATCCCCGCCACTGCAATACCAGCAATCAACCTATTGGGTAACCATGCTTCAATTGTTGGTGTCCAAGGTAAAACCACAACTGTTGCAGCAAGCATCAATAAAAAACCAATAAAGGCCAGTCGATGACCAATTTTGGCAATAATAGGTTCAATCAACAACGAACCTATTAGCAGACCAATATAGTAGGCACTCGCCAACCAACCCGCATAACTAATGTCGATATTAAAGCTTCCCATCGATAACGGGATTAAGCTCATTAAATAACCCGATGCAATAGCAAAAATCGTTAAACCTGCAACGGGTACGAATGTATTGTCGCGCTTGCGCATGATAGTAGTGGACTGATTCACGCCCCACTCTCCAACTAACAAAATAAAAATAATATGCGCTGCAACTACATCGTAGAATAAGCCAAATTTGCGTTCTCTAAAAAGAACACATTATGGTGAGATTTCGGCGAATAGCGCAGTGGTTAATAAATTGATAAGACTAATTTGAGCGCAATATAGAACGTTAATTCATTAAGTTAAAATGAGAAAATCTAATGGTAACTAACAAAAAAATTTATGTGAGAAAAATCACGTTTTTTTAAAAGTAGAATCAAGATCAAAAAACGTAAAAAATACCCATTTTATTCTATAAAAACAATAGGATATTTAATATTACTGTTTTGATGGTATGGTTATTTTTTAATGTACCTTAAGTGATATTAAAACGTATTCAAAAATAGGTTATAGCAAAATATTGTCTTTATCATTTTGTCCTACTAATTTATTTATATAAAGTAGGTTATTAGGCTCAATCAGATAAATTACGTAGACTATTAATCTGTTTATTTATAAATTGGTCTATAGTTTAGGTAATGACTAGCTTGACTTAAAACTTCACCTATTTACTCTAACTATTTAGCGACATAAAGAATACCAACGCCACAAATACTTGCATGTAAAACCGGTTATTTCCGATTAAACATACCCAAAACGGGCAAGAAGTGTGTTTACATTCCTGCCCGTTATTATTACGGATAATAAGTACTTATTAAGTCATACTCTACCAAAGTAAAGCATACAACACACAAAGAATGACCATAATGATATAGGATGCAATATTAAATCCAGCGGATGTTTTAAAGGTTTCAGCGGTTAAAACTATCGCGCCATCACTATCATCCTGTTTTGATGTTGTCAGACTAATTAACCCAATCACCACCGCGGTAAAGAAGAAGGTGTACATCATTTGATCTAAGAATGGCATTCCAAGTGGCATCAATTTCAAGAACAATGCGAATGGAATTGATAATAAGACCCCAATTGTCGCACCTTTTGCATTCGTTTTTTTCCAAAATAATCCTAATAAGAAAACGGCTAAAATCCCAGGGCTGACTAAGCCTGTATATTCTTGGATATACTGAAAAGCCTGACCAATATTGCCAAGTAATGGCGCAATAAAGCAAGCAATCACTAATGCAACTACCGCACTGGTACGTCCCACATTCACTAATTTATGGTCGTCCGTCGCTGGAGCAATATATTCTTTATATATATCCATGGTAAAAATAGTCGCGACGGAGTTCAGCATAGAAGCTAATGATGAAACAATAGCAGCAGCTAATGCAGCAAAAACAATACCTTTAGCGCCAACAGGTAAAAATTGAGTTAACCAAGGATAGGCTTTATCGGCTTGAGCCAGTGTTGGCATATGTTCATGTGCCATAGAGCCGAGCCCAGCAAGTAAAACAGGGTCTGACACAATCACATAAGCAGCAATACCCGGCAGAACCACTAATATTGGCACAATCAATTTTAAGAATGCGGCAAAAACTAAACCTTTTTGCGCTTCACCGATAGATTTAGCCGCTAAAGCACGCTGAATGATATATTGATTAAAACCCCAATAATAAAGGTTCGCAATCCATAACCCGCCAATTAATACCGCAATACCCGGTAAATTACTAAACTGCGGATTATCCTGGCTTAAGATCATTTCAAAATGGGCAGGCGCTTCACTTACCATACGGCTCATACCGGCAAAAACCCCTGCATCGCCACCAATATAACTTACCGCCATAATCGTCGTTAAAAACCCGCCGAGAATTAAGAAAAAAACCTGTACAACATCAGTCCATGCTACCGCAGATAAACCACCGTACAGAGAATACGCGACCGCAAATAATGCCAAGCCAAAGATGGCATAATACATCGGAATACCAAGGATAGTTTGTAACGCTAATGCGCCTAAATATAAAACCGACGTTAAATTAACAAAAATAAATAAAGCTAACCAAAATACCGCTAAAATTGTTTTTAATGTTTTATTAAAGCGTTTTTCAACAAATTCAGGAATAGTAAAAATGCCTTTATCGATAAAGACAGGCATAAAATATTTCGCCACAATAATCAGCGTTAGTGCTGCCATCCACTCATATGATGCAATAGCTAATCCGATAGAAAAACCAGAGCCTGACATACCAATAAATTGTTCAGCAGAAATATTTGCAGCAATCAGTGAAGAACCAATTGCCCACCAAGGTAATGTTTTTCCTGCAAGAAAATACTCTTTAGTTCCTTTTTTTTGCCCATTTTTATCTCGGGACACCCATAGCCCGACGGTGATAATGATAAGCACATACAGAATAAAAACCCCATAATCTAATGTACTTAATCCAATACCTTCTGTTTGCATATTAAAATTCCTTCCCAAATGATAACGCCATGAGTGTAAACGTTACCACAACTATTCTCCGTTACTTGAATCACATATTTTCATTAAATATTAAGCAATACTTATCAAAAAAGTTTAATTAGTTATAAATCAATGGATTATATTTATTTCTAATGAGCTAGAATTGAGATGGAGGTAAGGAAGAACTCAAATTATTGAACGTCATCACAGAATAATGATAACGTTTTCACAAGGTGGCCGTATTATACTTGTATTGGGCGAACAGAATTACGTTGAACCAGCGTTGGTGAATAAATAAGATCTTCCTCTATCACCTGCTCATGACGCGCTAAAGCAAGTGCTAGCTGTGTTGCACGTTCAGCCATCATTTGAATAGGGTAACGGATCGTGGTCAAACGAGGATGAATATAACGGGCAATCAATACGTCATCAAAACCAATGACAGAGACTTGCTCTGGCGAGCGTATTCCATTTTCATCTAAAACAGCAATTGCCCCCGCTGCCATAAAATCGTTATAACCAACCACTGCGGTAATATCCAAAGATTTAACCAAAAGATTAGTCATGGCTTGCTCGCCACCTTCACCGTAAGGGGAACCATATTCTATATAGGTTTCAGGTAAATAAATGCCATTATTTTTTAATGCATCCCGGTAACCTAATAAACGCTGATCGGCATCTTCAATTAAATGATTTGAAGATATATAAGCAATTTTAGTATGTCCCTGACGAATAAGATGTTCAGTCGCAAGATAAGCACCTTTGTAGTTATTGAGTGAAATACAACGATTAGCAATTTGTTCAATACGTCGATTAATCAATACCATGCTAGGAACTTCATTTGCATACTCAATCAATTCTTCATCAGCTAATGCTTTAGAATGAATAACCAGTGCATCACAACGATTATTAATTAATAGTTCAATCGATTGCCGCTCTTCTTTGGCGTTATGATATCCATTACAAATTAAAATATGCTTACCATTTTTGTGAGCAATCCCATCAACGGCTTTAACCATCACACCAAAAAAGGGATCAGAAACATCATTCACCAATACACCGATTGTATTTGAACTTTGATTGACTAATGCGCGGGCGGCGGCATTGGGCCTATAGCCAAGTTTATGCATTGCACTTTTTACAGAGGCTATCGACGCTTGGCTTGCTTTAGGTGATTGATTTATCACACGTGAAACAGTGGCGACAGAGACCCCTGCTTCTCTTGCCACATCTTTTATTGTCGCCATTATGAACCTCTATATACCAAATGCCTTATTAGACAATACACAAGATATAAAAACAAAGCATAACGTATATTAAGCTGATTTAAATGGTAATAATTTGATCTCTTGCGTTAAAATAAAAATAGAAACGCCACAATGAAGTCGCATTTCTATTAGGAAAAAGTACTGAGAATTTTATTATCAAAAAATAAATTGATAACTGGTTTGGCTAGTATAAATATTATTAGGCTCTGCAATACCGCGGTATTGCTCACCCCACTCAGGATGATTAATCGCATCGGGTGGGAACTGTGTTTCAAATGCCACCCCAGAAAATGGCGTGTATACTTGAGATTTACCCGATACAGCAATAAGGTAATTACCCGTATATAATTGCATCGCTGGTCGGGTTGTGGTGACATTCATGCGAACATCACCGTCAGGAGATATTAATGAAGCGACAGCTTCTTTGCCATCAGTCAAAGTACTATCTAAAATAAAAGTGTGGTCATAACCACCAACTGTGCGTTGCTCATCATCTTGTAAAAAGTCACGCCCAATACGCTTCCCTTGTCTAAAATCGAAATGTGTATCCGTCACATCACGCCATTCCCCAGTAGGGATCCCTTCATTATCCGTTGGTAAAAAATGCGTGCCATTAATTTGTAAATCATGTTCTAACGCAGTTTTAGCTGAGTTTTCACCCGCTAAATTGAAGTAAGTATGATTAGTCAAATTGACAGGGCAACCTTTATCTACTTGATACTTATAACTAATAATAACCTGATTATCATCTGTCAGCTCATAGCGAACTTCGACTTTCAACTCACCAGGAAACCCTTGGTCACCATCGGGAGATACTAATGTGAAAACAGCTTGTTGCTGATCAGGTTGTGTGATTGACCACACACGATGGCTAAAATTATCTTTTCCACCATGCAAACAATGCACACCTTGATTATTAGTTACGGAATACTCGTTGTTATCTAAGATAAATTTTGCGTTAGCAATACGATTAGCAACTCGCCCAACCGTAGATCCTAAATAAACACCTTGCTCCATCTGTGCACTCATATTCGGAGAACCAAGAACCACATCACGTTTACCTGTTGATAGCGGTAATATACAACTCACCCAGCCAGCACCTAAACTTGTTAAAATAATCTTCATGCCATGTTGATTGGCCAACGCAATGACTTTTGGTGTTTTCAACGTATGACGCTGTTCCTTGGTAAACTGCATGCTATCCTCACTGAATACGTAAATAACTCATGATATGGTAATAATAAAACATAAAATTAGGCAATGACTACACTAGCACCTTCACTCGGTTGGCAGACATAAATATCAGCTTTAAGCCCTGTCATTACTTGATATTGTTGCTCTACTGCCGCTATCACAGGTTGTACAAGTTGTTGTTTCATCAATGCGACAACACAACCGCCAAACCCCCCTCCCGTCATGCGCACGCCACCTTCACTCCCCAACACCGATTTTACAATATCCACTAACGTATCAATCTCTGCCACTGTTATTTCAAAATCATCACGCATAGACGCATGAGATTGTTCCATTAACTGGCTTAGTAATAATAAATTATTCTCAGTCAATGCCTTAGCAGCTGTCAGGGTACGTTCATTTTCGGTAATAACATGTTTAGCGCGCTTTGCAACCAGAGGGTCTAATTGATTTTGCTTTTCAATAAATTGTTCAAAAGTCACATCTCTGAGTGCTTTTACTGCAAACTGCTTCGCCGCCACTTCACATTGTTGGCGACGTGTATTGTACTCGCTATCCACAAGACCCCGTTTTTTATTTGAATTTATAATCATTACAACCAAATCATTGGGTATTGGAATAGGAAAAACGGTCAAACTACGGCAATCAATAAGTAATGCATGCCCCGCATCACCACTCGCCGAAATTAATTGATCCATAATGCCACAATTACAACCGACAAATTGATTTTCAGCTTGTTGCCCATTCAACGCGATATCTTGCTGACTAATATCAAGTTGATAAAGCGCTTTAATCGTTTGTCCAATCACAACCTCTAAAGATGCTGATGAGCTTAGCCCTGCTCCTTGTGGAACATTTCCGCTCACCGCGATATCACATCCTCCAAAAATAAAACCGCGTTGTAATAAGAATTTAACCACACCACGAATGTAATTCGCCCACATTTTTTCAGGTAAAAAAGTGATTTCTTGGTCTAAATTAAATTCATCGTAATCATTATGATAATCGGCGGCAACAACACGAACGATTCGATCATTACGCTTTGTTGCCGCAGTCATTGTTTGATAATTAATGGCACAAGGCAGTACAAAACCATCATTATAATCAGTATGTTCACCAATAAGATTTACTCTTCCTGGCGCTTGTACATAAATATCTGCTTGATAACCAAACTTAGTTTCAAATGAATTTGCCACTATTTTTTTGAGCTGTTCCATTTTACGCATCCTTCACATTTTAAATTTTAATTGCTCGCTTTTTCACTGGAAAACAAACAATTATTGATTCGATTAATCGCTTATTACTGCTGTTTATAATGAATATCACTGACTTCACGTAACCGCTGTGCGGCTTGCTCTGGCGTTAAATCTCGCTGGGTTTCCGCTAACATTTCATACCCCACCATAAATTTTTTTACCGTCGCAGAACGCAGTAAAGGTGGATAAAACAGCGCATGTAGCTGCCAATGCTCAATATTTTCATCTGGGTTAAAAAAAGGCGCAAAATGCCATCCCATGGAATAAGGGAAAGCGCAGTGAAATAAATTATCGTAACGGCAAGTGAGCTGTTTAAGTGCCACACTCAAATCAGAACGCACAGATTCATTCATTTCATCCATACGTTTTATATGTTGCTTAGGTAATAACATGGTTTCAAACGGCCACGCCGCCCAATAAGGCACCACTGCTATCCAATGCTCCGTTTCAACCACAGTTCGTGAACCGTCGTGCATTTCAGCCTGAACATAATCAACCAGTAAATTGGTGCCATGCTGCTGATAATACTGTTTCAAAAAATCATCTTTACGTGCAATTTCATTAGGTAAAAAATCACTCGCCCAAATTTGTCCATGAGGGTGTGGTTGAGAACACCCCATCGCTTCACCTTTATTTTCAAAAACCTGAACCCATAAAAATCGATCACTTAGCTCTGCAATTTGCTGCTGCCAAGTTTCAATAACTCGTCCAATTTCAGTGAGCGATAATTCTGGAAGCGTTTTACTGTGATCAGGTGAAAAACAAATAACTCGACTTAACCCACTCACCGCTTGAGCTTTAAATAAATCCGATTGCAAACTTGGTTGCTCACATTGTTCTGGAAGTAAGGCCGCATAGTCATTTTCAAAAACAAAAGTGCCCTGATAGTCAGGGTTTTGGTCTCCAGAAACGCGTTTATTCGTTGGGCATAAAAAGCAGTTTTTATCGTAATGGGGTAGCTCGCTAAGTGGCGGCTTTTCATCTTGTCCACTCCAAGGCCGCTTTGCACGATGTGGGGAAACCAGCACCCACTGCCCAGTTAATGGGTTATAACGACGATGCGGGCAATCGGCAGGATCAAATTGATTTTTCATAAAGATAATTTCCTAATTAATTACTCATTACCATAGCCATTTGGATTCTGTGACTGCCAACGCCATGAATCTATCGCCATATCCTCTATTGAATGAATTGCACGCCATCCGAGCTGCGTATCCGCTTTAACTGGACTTGACCAATACTGTGCAATATCACCAGCACGACGTGGCTCAATAACATAAGGAATCGGTTTACCCACTGCTTTTTCAAAGGCATGAAGGACTTGAAAAACGCTGCTGCCATTGCCTGTGCCTAAATTGTAAATATGCAAGCCTGATTTCTGACCGACGACTTTTAATGCGGCAACATGCCCATTAGCTAAATCCATCACATGGATATAATCTCGTACGCCTGTTCCATCAATTGTAGGGTAATCGTTTCCATAAATAGCCAACTTTTGACGTCGTCCTACGGCAACCTGTGCAATATAAGGCGTTAAGTTATTTGGAATACCTTGAGGGTCTTCTCCCATCAAACCTGATGGATGCGCCCCTACTGGATTAAAATAACGTAGTATTGAAATTAACCATGTTTTATCTGCTTGATAAAGGTCTGATAAACAACGCTCTACCATATATTTACTTGTACCGTAAGGGCTTTGCGTATTACCTGTCGGAAAATCTTCTGTAATCGGTAACGTACTAGGTTCGCCGTAAACGGTCGCTGAAGAGCTAAAAATAAGGCTCTTCACATTCGCTTTACGCATACATCTAGCTAAAACTAGTGAGCCATTCACATTAACATCATAATATTCCAATGGTTTCTCAACAGATTCCCCTACAGCTTTTAAGCCAGCAAAATGAATCACAGAATAAATTTGATGAGAGGCAAAAATAGGCATTAAACATTTATCATCACGAACATCACCTTGATAAAATGATGGGCGATAACCTGTTAATTTCTCAATACGATTAAGGACTTCCATCTTAGCGTTACATAAATTATCCACGATAATGGGTAATATCCCTGCTTTTATCATCTGCACGCAAGTGTGACTACCTATGTAGCCAAGTCCACCGGTTACTAATACTTGAGATTGCTGCATATTCCACCTCTTGACTCGTCTAAAAGTATAATTTTCGACTTTCTCACTCTATTGCTGGTGAGTATAGCAATGAGTTTACTGTCGATTCTGTGATCAAAACCACTTTAGTGTAAACGTTTACACTAAATTTTAAAATCATGCGTAAAAGACGATAAAAATAATAAAGCCCATTAACCGGAAACTATCTATTTTCGGCTAATGGGCCATCTGAGGTTTTTCATTCAAAAAGGGAATTAGTGCGGACCATTTTCGTCATAAGGGTCAAGGTGAGTCATCACATTGAGTATTTGTGGGTGCTGCATTAATCTTTTTTGCACATTAACAGTGATTTCATGACCTTTAAAAATAGTCATATTTCCATCCAATTCTAAATGCACATCAACCAAGTAAAAATCACCCGATTTACGCGTTTTCAGATCATGATAACCAGCAATCTCATTACTATTATCAAGAATCTGGCGGATCTCCATCAACGTTTCTTCATCCGCACCTTTATCCATCAGATCTTGTATTGATTGATTGGTAAACTTGTATCCCATTCGAAAGACAAAAGTACCTACAATTAACGCTGCTATGGGGTCAAAAATACGAAAACCACATAAGCTACCAATAATACCAATTGCAACAACTAAAGAAGATGCTGCATCTGAACGTGCATGCCAAGCATTTGCGACTAACATACTGGAATTAACTTTATTCGCTACCCGTAACATATAACGAAATAACCCTTCTTTTGCGACAAGCGATATCAATGCCGCTACTAGCGCTATCATATGAACTTCTTGAATCAGCTCAGGATTCAACATTTTTTGTATGGCAGACCACACCATACCAACCCCAACTATCAATAAAATAATACCTAAAATCAATGACGCGCCATTTTCATAACGAAAGTGGCCATAAGGATGGTCTTCATCCGGTTTTTTATGACTTTTTTTATTCGCAATAAGTACTACAAAATCAGCAATTAAATCAGATAAAGTATGAATACCATCAGCAATTAAACCAGAAGAATGGGAAAATATACCAATGATAATCTGCCAAACAGACAATACTGTATTCACAGCCACACTAATAAGTGTACTTTTCCTAGCTGCCTTAAATTTAACTTTCTGTAATTCAAACTCATTATCTCCCTTCAATGGGAGTTCAGATTTATTCATAATTTACTTTCTTTAATGAAAAACAAAACAATTATCATTCAGTATATACTTTCAAATCAATAACTTAAAAGACACCAAATATTGACATATTATTTGTTAAAAGTCTCATTCTAATTTGTAAACTCTCTGTTGAATGATAACAGTTATCCTTTATTTTTATATTCTTAATAAGATAATCTTAAATGGATTAATTTAAGAGATAACAATAAATGCTAAATTTGGCTCATTTCATTGATGCCTATTTAACTTATAGTATATTGACACTCAAGAGTTATAATAAAATCTAAATAACATATGAACGAGGTAGCTATGTATAAGAAGATATTAGTTCCTATTGATTTGTTAGAGGATGATTTAAATCTCGTCATCATCAAACATGTCGAAGAGTTGGCAAAACTTGGTAAATCGGAAATTCACTTTTTGTCAGTGATCCCAAGTCTTGAGTTATTTTTTGGGATTGAAGTCGCTATATTACCGGAAAGCCATAAAGATTCAGCCCAACGCTCTATACTAGCAATGCGTGCCCTAGAAGAAGTTATCAAAGATATTAAAATCGCAGATGATAGAATTAGCTGCCAAATCGGTATTGGCTCTGCAAAAGATGAAATATTAGATTATGCTGAAGAAATTAATGCTGATTTAATTGTTGTTGGCTCTCATCACCCGAGTACATCAACTTATTTACTGGGTTCTACCGCTTCTGCAATTGTACGTCATGCGAAAACATCTGTATTTGTTATCAGATAAAAACTAATCAATAAGTAACCCACCAATGCGTAATAAGTGCCGCTATCTATATATGCGGCACTTATTAGATGTTAGCTTAGTTTTATTGCTTAGCAGATTCGATTAATTTATCATCTGTTGACCAAATACGGTATTTAACGTCCATATCGGATGGAGTGTAGACAACAATAGGAAGCTTACTGTTATAACGGATGAAAGCATCATCACCTAATTGCGTGGTGACGAAACGATCTTTCGCAGGTTCAGAGCAAGCCATCATTGTAGATGCAGGTCCTTTGACCTTATCTAATTTATAGAAATCATATCCCCAACCTTCCAACGTTTTAGTATCTAACTCCCCCATAAACCATTGGCGATTACAATCCGCTTTTATTGTTTTACCGATAACAAGCTCAACCATAAAATCATTTTCATTTTGCTGATTAGCCAACTGGATCACATGGCGGGTCATACCTGATTCGGCTTTTGGATATGGCGCAACCTTTTCCAATCCCTCAGTTGCCACTGCACATGATGAAACTAATACCGCAGCCATTACAGATAAAATTGCCTTTTTCATTATTATTTCCCATTTCAAAAGAATAAATCAATTTAAAATACTACCATTCACTCTATAGTAAGTCATTAATACCATTATTTTCACTATAGATGATTCTTAATTACAAAAATATAGATATAGACACTTAAAGCCGAGCCATCTTACTTAATTTTAGTATAAGGATCATAAATCTGATAAAAATTATGTAAATTACTCGCCATGTTGATGCATATAAAGTAGTCAATGCTTATACTGAATTTGAGGCTTAATACATTCTGAGGAGGTAGTATGTTATCTACAGAGCAAGATTTAGTTTCAAAATTGGTTGCTACACATCCACGTTTTCAAAACCTTTATGAAAAACACCATCAACTTAATAAAGAAATAAGTAAACTTGAAGGGCCTTCTGGCGCTGGCTATAACGAACATGTAGCCAAACTAAAAAAAGAAAAACTGCATATAAAAGATGAAATGCAAAAAATCATGCTAACCATGCAGGCCAACGAGTAATCAAATCATCAAAAGCAAAGCAATTAAGCACGTTGAAATTAATCTTAAATTTCAAACTAAACGGGATTAGCTGTCGCTAAGTACATTAAAGCCTTTCTATACTATTTATACTTAAAGACCTTTCCGTTTAGAGGTAAGCCCACTGAATTGCTGATGTACTACATTTTATCTTCATGGCATAAGCACTAACTTATGCCATTTTACGTTTATGAGCCTGCCTTTTACTTTCTATTAGAAAGTAAAACGGGTATATTAAACATATATTTAATATACCTGTTTAATGATCCACACAGAGGTAGGATATGAATAGTAAACGCATTAATCGAGAAATCCGTACAATCGAAAAAATGATAAGAATCTATGAACGAGCCCACCCTGCCCCTGTGAATTCCCCTAATGATTACAATAAACTTTATGCCTATGCCATCAATCGACTTGAAAAATGCCGTTATGGTGAACAGAAACCGGCTTGTAAGCAATGTCCCGTTCATTGTTACCAACCTAAAATGCGCGAACAAATGAAAGTCATTATGCGTTGGTCTGGCCCTAAAATGCTTTTTCATCACCCTATTTTAGCGATTCGTCATTTACTTGATGATAGAAAGCCAGTCCCTGAACTACCTAAGAAGTCGCGTAAAGCAATACGAGAAACAAATACTCGGCTTTAAATCGTATTATCATGGCCTGTTTTGCTCATCCAAAATCAGATAACAATATAATAGCTAGTACTATCACTCTTCGTATCCATCATATTATTAGACTTTCTTACGTTACACGTAACATTGATAAAATCATTCATTTATCATAATTAATCGGTAACTTATTGTTTTCATATATATCACAATTCTACTTACTATCCTCTTCAATCATCTATCAAGAATACAAAATAACCAACAAATACCCAGCACAGTTGTTATGTGGTTTATCTAAAAAATAATAACCTTTAAAAACTAATTACTAAAATCCATGTTTATTTTACCTATCATAGCTATAGAGCCGGCCTATGAGTTAGATTTTGAGACTTAAATCACAAAATACGCTTTTTTAGCTCACATTAATCAACAAAACAAATCATAACGATAAAAAAAACTAATAACTAAATTTAATAACTAATAAATAGTTAAGTTTTATTTATTAGTACTGTTTTTGCGAGTTTAATGACAATAATTTACATAGCTATAATTACGTATAGATCACGAAATATGACTACTTGGCCTTTATATGTAAAAAAACATAAATATTTATTAATTTTTTGGGATTATTAACATCTGGTTTAACAAATAAAAGCAGCATAATAAGCTGCAAGTCTGGCTCATATTATAAATATTGCCAACGCATCACCATTTAATACTGTATTTTTTCCGATATAAATAGCGAAATAGGACGAAAAAAGTATATTTGGAAACATTTATTAATACTTTGCATTAAAATGTGACACAAAAATGATCGTTTTATATAATTTTCGTCATTGAAGTCATGGTGACTTTTTATATCAACCTCAACAAACAAACCGATATAAAATTTTGAGCTAAGGCAAAGTAATCAACATAAGGCACTACTATGCAAGGTATGAGCAATTTAAATAACCAAACTATTAATAAGATCTGTATCGATAAGAATAACCCGCATTCAATACTCGATATGACATCGAAAGGCATTATTATCATTGAAAAAGGTTCTCTGTTGCTAGAAACACCCGCAGCAACAAAAACATTAAATGAAGGCGATATTTTATACCATAAGCAAGGTTCATACTCATTTCAAATTACCGATAATAGTATTGATTGTGAGTTTATTTGGTTGCCACTAGAAGACCACTTTTTACGTGAATTTATTAATCAGCATGGATCTCAGCTAAGTAAGATAGAACGCATTGAAAACGATCCAAGTGATGTAATTAAATTTTCGACTTGCGCTTTAATTCGAGATATTAAAAATAGTTTCAATTCATTTTCTCACAATCAATTTCCTGAAGTGATAGTCAGCTTAAGAGTTTCAGAACTCTTATTATTATTATCATATGGCGAGCAAGGACCACATTTGCTTTCTAATTTTCGACAATTAAGTAATCGACAAGCTGAACGTTTACAATCCTTCATGGAACATAATTATCTAAAGGAATGGAAATTAAGTGACTTTGCTAAAACCTTTGGAATGGGCTTAACTACATTTAAAGAGCTTTTTAATACCGTCTATTCCACATCGCCTCGCTCTTGGATCAGCGAAAAAAGGATTATGTATGCACACCAGTTGCTGGTTAATACTGCAATGAGTATTGTTGAAGTTTCAATGGAAGCAGGTTTTTCAAGCCAATCTTATTTCACACAAAGTTATCGGAAGCGTTTTGGATACACGCCGAGTAGATCGCGAATAGCAGCTTAACCTACACATCGTTTGTATCGCTTATACAGAATACATGCCCTGTCAGTTATAGAATTAATGTTTTATCTATACACTGGCAGAAAGGCAATGCTATTAAATACTTACTACAATTCACTTTTCACACCCCTTTCAATAAATCCAGCTTATTATTCAAATCACTTTTTTAACATAAGCCTCAGAAGGCAACAAAATATTTCCTTGCTCATTAACCACCTGCATCAATGGTATTGGCTTTTGCGTTTGCGCTTCAACCAATACAGAATGGGGTTCATTACCACTAAACAGATAAGTTTCCCCCCACTGCCTAAATGCAACAATGAGTGTAAACAGGCTTGTTCCTTTAGATGTTAAAACGTATTCCTGATATGCAGTACCATCTGATGCAGCTCTAGTTTCCAGTATTTCGCTCTCAACTAGCTTTTTCAACCTATCAGATAGAATATTACGTGCAACCCCCAGACTTTTTTGGAAATCTTTGAAACGACAGATTCCATCAAATGCATCTCTCACAATCAGAAGAGACCAACGGTCACCGACCAAATTAAGTGCTCTGGCAACTGGGCAAAATTCAACTATAGGATCATTTGTCATGGAGTCCTCCTGACTGAATAATTAAGTTGCATTTTAAAACCACTTTAAATAACATACAACTAGTTTCAAATTAAAACTAGGTTAGTGTATGTCAATAATGACACTGCAACAAAAAATAATATCGACAAAGTTAACATGGCTGTTTGCAACTGCCTGCGGCTTGAGCGTTGCCAATGTTTATTATGCCCAACCTTTGTTAGATAGTTTGGCGCTTGAATTTGCAATCAGCCATGCTGCTATAGGTGGCATAATAACAATCACACAAATTGGCAGTGCGTTAGCCTTACTTTTTTTGGTGCCGCTAGGTGATATCATCAACCGCCGAAGTCTAATGCTAGCCCAACTTATTGGCTTAATGGTTGCTTTAATGATTGTCGGATTAGCTCAATCATCAATAATGTTATTAATTGGTATGCTAAGCGTTGGATTACTTGGTACAGCAATGACCCAAGGACTAATCGCCTATGCAGCCAGTGCATCTGAAGGGAATAATCAAGGAAAAACGGTTGGAGCAGCGCAAAGCGGCGTATTTATTGGCTTGTTGCTCGCCAGAGTTTTCGCTGGTGGTGTCAGTGATATTGCAGGCTGGAGAAGTGTTTATTTAGGCTCGGCAATACTTATGTTAATTGTTTCAATTCTTCTATTTCGTTTGTTACCAAATATAGCAACCCGTACAAACAATTTAAGCTATTCACGTTTAGTTTTATCAATGTTTACTTTGTTACGAAAAAATAGAACTTTACAAGTTAGAGGCATCTTAGCCATGCTAATGTTTGCTGCTTTTAACGTTTTTTGGAGTGCTTTAGTTTTACCACTAAGCGCGCCACCTTATGCGTTTTCCCATACTCAAATTGGGGCATTTGGCCTTATTGGTGCTCTTGGTGCACTTGCTGCAACGAAAGCTGGAATATGGGCAGATCATGGATATACACAGAAAGTAAGTTTATTTTCCTTAATATTCATGTTACTAGCGTGGATACCCTTATCGCTTTTGGAGCAATCTTTATTCGCATTATTTATTGGAATAATACTATTAGATATGGGCGGACAAGCTTTGCATGTTACAAGCCAAATAATGATCTTTCGTGGAGATACAGGTTCTCATAGCCGACTCGTTGGTATTTACATGTTATTTTATGCAATCGGTAGTGGTATTGGTGCAATAACCACAACAATAACCTATACATATGCAGATTGGATTGGTGTTTGTTTCTTAGGATTTTTAATCACCATGATTGCATTAATATTTTGGCGGCTAACCTTATCGTACGTTTCTAAACAAAGTATTGAAGGGAGCTAACGTTGACAGTGATGAGGACTTGAATGAATTGTATAAGATAAATAAATTAAGGTAGCTTATTTTTCAACAAGCTACCTTTTTAATCATAGACTAAAATTACTTCGCTTTAATAATTTTCAAGTCAATAATTGACATAGAATTCGGTGGTATTTCACCAGGTATACCCTGAACACCATACCCACCTTCGGGTTTAATATAAACCTTGACCATTCCCCCTTCACCCGCTTTTTCAACAAATGAATTTAATGGCGTAGGTAACTCATTATAAGGTAGTGTCACTGGGTTTTTGTCCGTATACATAACAGTTACCGTACCATCCGTTAACTGCTCTCTCATAATGAATGTAATATCTTTATTTTTAACATTCGTAATTGGCGAGCCTGCTTGTAACACTTTATAGTAAGTATTGCTGTCTAACTTACTGTATTTTTGCTGTGTTACTTGCTCAATTATTTTTTGATTCCGTTTACTATTATCATCAGCAATCTGTTTTAATTCTTTCGCTGAAGCCTCTTTTGAAGGAACCTTAGCGGCTAAACCTCTATTACCACTAGTCGGTTTTGTTTTTAACGCATTATTTTCTGCCTGAAGTTGCGTTATTTGTTTATTCAGGTCCATAATTTGTGATTTTAATGCATTATCAGTCGCTAAAGATTTTTGAGACGCTAACTCAGCCTGTAATTTTTTCAAATTCTCTTGTGCTAATGCGAGCTCTTTTTGCGACTTCGTATCAACTTCAACTTTATCATTCAACTGTTTTTTAAGTTTTTCTAACTCTAGTGTTTGAGTTTGAACTTTAGTATTAGCAACATTCAGTTTTTCAGCATCGAGTTTTAGTGAACTAATTTGTTTATTTGCATCAGCTAACCGTTGTTCAGCTTCATTCTGCTTTTTATGTTTATCTGCAATGTCACTTTCAAGTTTTAAGATCAGTTCTTCTCGAATTTTACTTTGTTCTGCAAGCTGAACATTCTGTAATTCTAATTTTTTCTTATCAGATTGCTGAATAGCAAGAGACTCTTGAATTGATTTTTTATCTGTATCTAATTTAGATAAATCATTCTCTTTTTGCTTCAATAAGGCAATTTGTTTATTCAGATCGGCTGTTAATGCTTTGACCTGTGATTCACTGGCTTGTCCCATCAAGGCCGTTTGCTTCTCGACATCTTTTTGCAATTTTTGCAAATCGACATTCGCTTGTGTGAGCTGTTTCTGCGCCGCTGCATAGTTCTGTTCATTTTGTGTCAATGCTGTTTGCAACTGCTGTTGTTGCTTCTGGCTATCAACATACTGTTTAGATAGCGTATTTTGAGCTGTTTGGTGCTCTTTCAGTTGTTGCATTGCACTGGCGAGCTCTGCTTCTAAGACCGTTTTTTGTTTGGCTTGTGCGGTTTGCTCGGCTAGCGATTGGGCGATTTTCTCCGCCTGCTGCGCTTTTTCAGTTAACTGTTTGGTTAACTGCTGGTTTTGTGTTTCCAACAGTTTCGCCGCTGCTTGCTGTTTAGCTAATGCCTCGCGAGTGGTTTGACTGTCCACTTCGGCTTTTTTCAGACCATCTTCTTTTTGTTTCAGCAACGCAATTTGTTGATTCAGATCGGCGGTTAATGCCTTCACTTGAGAATCACTAGCTTGCCCCATCAAAGCAGTCTGCTTCTCAACATCTTTTTGCAATTTCAATAAATCTGCATTCGCTTGCGTCAGTTGTTTCTGCGCGGCCGCATAGTTTTGTTCATTTTGTGTCAATGCTGTTTGCAACTGCTGTTGTTGTTTTTGGCTATCAACATACTGTTTAGATAGCGTATTTTGAGCTGTTTGATGTTCTTTCAGTTGTTGCTTTGCACTGGCGAGCTCCGCTTCTAAGGCAGTTTTTTGTTTGGCTTGTGCAGTTTGCTCGGCTAACGATTGAGCGATTTTCTCCGCCTGCTGTGCTTTTTCAGTTAACTGTTTGGTTAACTGCTGGTTTTGTGTTTCCAACAGTTTCGCCGCTGCTTGCTGTTTAGCTAATGCGTCGCGGGTAGCTTGACTGTCCACTTCGGCTTTTTTCAGCCCATCTTCTTTTTGTTTCAACAAAGCCACTTGTTGATTCAGATCGGCGGTTAACGTTTTCACCTGCGCATCACTAGCTTGGCTCATCAAGGCCGTTTGTTTTTCAACATCTTTTTGCAATT
>NZ_JBQDNB010000022.1:0-16631 GCF_052096715.1 Providencia sp. | reverse complement strand
GCATCACTAGCTTGGCTCATCAAGGCCGTTTGTTTTTCAACATCTTTTTGCAATTTCAGTAAATCAGTATTCGCTTGTTCAAATTGCTTTTGCGCCGTCGCATAATTTTGTTCATTTTGCGTCAACGCCAATTGAAGTTGCTGCTGTTGCTTCTGGCTATCAACATATTGCTTAGACAATGTATCTTGCGCGACTTGATGCTCTTTCAGTTGTTGCTTGGCACTGGCAAGCTCAGCTTCTAAGGCGGTTTTTTGTTTGGCTTGTGCGGTTTGCTCAGCTAGCGATTGGGCGATTTTCTCTGCCTGCTGCGTTTTTTCAGTTAGCTGCTTGGTTAACTGCTGATTTTGTGTTTCCAGTAGTTTTGCCGCCGCTTGCTGTTTAGCTAATGCGTCGCGGGTAGCTTGACTGTCTACTTCGGCTTTTTTCAGCCCATCTTCTTTTTGTTTCAACAAAGCCACTTGTTGATTCAGATCAGCGGTTAATGCTTTAACTTGTGTATCAGTGGCTTGGCCCGCTAAAGTGACTTGTTCTTTTAACTCTTTTTGTAATCTTTCTAAATCAGCATTCGCTAACGCAAGTTGTTTTTGCGCGGCTGCATAGTTTTGTTCATTTTGACTTAGTGTTGTTTGCTGCGCTTGCAATTGCTGCTTGGCACTCGCCAGCTCTGTTTCCAAAGCCACTTTTTGCGCGGCTATCGCTGTTTGCTCAATTAAAGCAGTTTGCGTTTTGTCGCCTTGCTGTACTTTTTCAGCTAACTGCTTGGTTAACTGCTGATTTTGCGTTTCCAGTAATTTCGCAGCCGCTTGCTGTTTAGTTAATGCCTCGCGGGTAGCTTGACTGTCCACTTCGGCTTTTTTCAGCCCATCTTCTTTTTGTTTCAACAAAGCCACTTGTTGATTCAGATCAGCGGTTAACGCCTTCACCTGTGCATCGCTAGCTTGGCTCATCAAGGCCGTTTGTTTTTCAACATCTTTTTGCAATTTCAGTAAATCAGTATTCGCTTGTTCAAATTGCTTTTGCGCCGTCGCATAATTTTGTTCATTTTGCGTCAACGCCAATTGAAGTTGCTGCTGTTGCTTCTGACTATCAGCATATTGTTTAGACAGTGCGTCTTGTGCCGTTTGATGGGCTTGTAATTGCTGTTTTGCCGCCGCTAATTCACGCTCTAATACCACTTTTTGCTCAGCGTTAACAGTCTGCTCAGCTAACGATTGGGCGATTTTCTCCGCCTGCTGCGTTTTTTCAGTTAACTGCTTAGTTAACTGCTGATTTTGTGTTTCAAGTAATTTTGCCGCATCTTGTTGCGCTTTCAATACCACTTGAATATCGTTCTTTTGATTTTGAGCTAATAGCAGTTCATCTTCTTTTTGTTTTAATAATTCTTGTTGCTGCAATAAACTAGCGGTAACTGATTTAACTTGCTCATCAGTATTACCATTAAGTTTTAATTGCTCTTTAGCCGCAATTTCTAATGCTGCAATTTCAGCTGTAAGCTGTTCTATTTTTAAATTAGCAGCAGCAAATTGTGTATCTTTGTCGGCTAATTGCTGTTTGATTCGTGACTGTTCAACAACACTATCATTCAACTGCTTTTCAAGTTGTGCAATTGTATCCTGTGTTTGTTGATTCTCTTGGCTAAGCTCTGTCAGACTATTTTGTTTTTGTTCAATAGTTTTTTCTGCTGCGGCGACCTTAGCATTTAACGAGTCAATAATTGATTGATCGTCAGATGAATTCAGTAAAGATTGTAGTTGTGTGATTTGATCTTTATTTCTAGCCACTTCATCTGTTAATTTATTAATCTCAAATTGCTTTTCGGTAATAATATGACTCAACTGCGCAATACTCTTATTATGATTAATAAGTTTTTCCACTAATTGCGCATCAGTAAGTAGATTATTATAACCAATTAGTTGCCCTACTCCTTGGGCAATACCAAATTGATATAAATTTGTTAATTGTTGCTGCTCAATGAGTTTAGCTAATTGCTCCAAATAAACAGAGTTATCCATTATTGGCGATTTAGCAAATTGAGATGAATATAAACCAAGAGGATTCAGCGCAATTTGGTATTTAGCGAAATCATTAGCTAAATAACTTGGGTTCCACTGATTACTTTGAAATAGATAGGGATAAGAAGACAGCAACATTGGTGCAGAAGAGCTCACGCCTTCAGTTAAAGTGCAAACTTCAGAAAGAGTCGTCTTTTCAGGTTCTACAGACTGGCTGGCGCCTGTAGAACTTTTATTATTTGCTTCTACTGTACTTTTTGTCTTACTTTTAGCGGTAGTCTTCGCACTTGTTCTTTTTTTATTCGCCGCAGATTTACTTTTTTCTTTCGGCGCAGGAACAGTCGATAACGAAGAGAAAACATCATAACCTTGAGCTTGCGTATTCACTGACGGTTGTTGTTGTAACTTATCTTCTTTTTCTAATTGAAGGTAAGTATCAAAATCATCAATAACATTGTTAAAACTGTCTGCTTTTATAACACTACTACAAAATGTTGTAAAAAGTGCCAGTGACACACAAAGCCTTAGGTTAGTTCTCATAATCCACTAATTTTCTTCAATGTTGATTCGGTAGACAATACAGAGTTATAGCGAACTTTTGCACAAAGCACTTTCGTTTTAGACTCTATTGCCATCTGTAATAATTCAATCGTATCTGGGCTTGCTGTTGTTTCTACTTGCCTATAAAGACGATTAATTTCGCTCACTTCTTTAAAAGAACCGACCAGACGGTTGTAATCTTTTGGTGATAGTGTTTTAAGTGCGTTTAACTCTTTAACGCAAGTATTTAAATGGGCAAATGATTGTTGTTCTGTTCCATCAGCGTTATAAGTCGTTGACTCTACTGGGGGACGATTCATCGCACTATTTAATACTTTTTGTGATTCAGGGTAAGAGCTATCTACTTGATTAGCTTTTACTTGAGCAGCTTGTTGTTCTGCTGTAGCTTGCTGAGTTGCAGTACTAGAGCTTGCTGCTGGTTTATTTGGTACCACTGTGTTGTACCTATCTGAATCAAATGCACAGCCTGAAAGAAGAGCCGTACTTGCTATAAGCAAAGATGCAACATAAAATTTATTTTTTAAAAACATATGGTTACCTTACCAGTACTTTTCTTCGCTATTATAATGATGCCCGAGAAACCTAGTGTAAGCTAAAATGTAGCTATTTTCTATAAGCCCGAATGTAGAAATAGAGTCATCTCATAAATTTAGATTAATTACTTTTTAGTTTTTATCGAGTTTTGTCTCTACATTTGCGAACATTTCTGATTTTTTCACAATCACACTCAAAAATACGCTTAATGTGTTTATATTTTAAATCTAATCCTGATTTATTAAGTCTATTATCCACAACATATTTTATATGTGTAAGTCACTCATAATTTCAACAACACAATAACATCCTTATCGAGGATAATATTTGAATCCATGACAGTTGAAATAATTGCTAACAAGTTAGATTACACTGCATCATCTTATTAAAAGCTTATACTTGCAAAGTTATAATTTTTGATTACAAATACACGCCTTAAAAGCGTATTTAATCCATCTCTATCTTAGTCAATAAAATAGCATAACCTAAGAATTACTATGGGTAAAACACACAGCATACGTTAATTTTAAAATCACATAATAGATAACTACCAAGTATACAAATTATAACAGTTCTCTGTCATAAATACTTATACTAAATTGATACTATTCGTTACTTACAATAGATTTAATGAGTTTAGTTCAAGATAATATTTTTACTAATCTTATTAAGACAGCCATTCCAAAATAGTCATCTAAATAATAAGCATCTCTATATTGCAGAATTTTATGGGGTGTTTTTATAAAATAAATAGTATGCCCGGCGTTACACCGGGCATAAAAAGCCCTATTTATGCTTTGGTAGGACGTAGTGCAGGGAAAAGAATAACATCACGAATAGTATGACTATTTGTGAATAACATAACCATACGGTCAATACCAATACCTAATCCTGCGGTCGGCGGTAATCCGTGCTCTAATGCAGTGATATAATCTTCATCATAGAACATCGCCTCATCGTCACCTTCATCTTTCTGGCGCACTTGCTCAGCAAAACGCTCGGCTTGATCTTGAGCATCATTTAGCTCAGAGAAACCATTACCGATTTCACGACCACCAATAAAGAATTCAAAACGGTCAGTAATGAATGGGTTATCATCATTACGGCGCGCAAGAGGTGAAACTTCTGCTGGATATTGCGTTATAAAAGTTGGTTGGATCAAGTGACTTTCAGCAACTTCTTCAAAAATTTCGCACTGAACACGACCTAATCCCCAGCTTTTTTCAATCTTGATTCCGATAGATTGCGCAATTGCGGTAGCTTTTTCCATATCATCAAGATCGGCAACATTCGTTTCAGGACGATATTTACAAATCGCTTCTTTCATCGTTAGCTTAGCGAAAGGCTGACCAAAATCAAATTCTTGCTCGCCATATTTCACTACGGTTTGACCTAATACTTTTTGTGTTAACGTACGGAATAAATCCTCGGTTAAAACGATCAAATCACGATAGTCAGCATAAGCCATATAGAGTTCCATCATGGTGAACTCTGGATTGTGACGAGGAGATAATCCCTCATTACGGAAATTGCGGTTGATTTCAAATACACGTTCAAAGCCACCCACGACTAATCTTTTAAGATACAGCTCTGGGGCAACACGCAGATACATATCAATATCTAATGCATTATGGTGAGTAACAAATGGACGCGCAGTTGCGCCACCTGGGATCACTTGCATCATTGGGGTTTCAACTTCCATAAAGCTTCTAGCCACCATAAAATTACGAACTTCGGCTAGAATTTTAGAACGAATAATAAACGTATGGCGTGACTCATCATTAGCAATCAAATCAAGATAACGTTGACGGTAACGCGTTTCTTGATCAGACAGACCATGGAATTTATCTGGTAATGGGCGCAGTGCTTTAGTCAGTAAACGAACGTCATGACAATGAACCGTCAATTCACCTGTTTTCGTTTTAAATAAACGACCTTTAACGCCTAAAATATCACCTAAATCCCATTTTTTAAATTGCTCGTTATACACGCCTTCAGCTAAATCATCTCGTGAAACGTAAATCTGAATGCGACCACCCACATCTTGTAGGGTTGCAAATGACGCTTTTCCCATAATACGACGTGTCATCATACGGCCAGCAATTGAGACTTCGATATTCAAATCTTCAAGTTCTTCCGTTGATTTTTCACCATATTGTGCATGAATTTTGTCAGAAATATCTTCACGACGAAAATCATTTGGAAATGGGATACCTTTTTCGCGTAACGCTACAAGTTTTTCTTTGCGGGCTTTGAGTTCGTTATTCAAATCGGGTACGTGTTCAGCACCCTGTTGTTCTTGAGACATTTTTTCCTGAGACATTTTTTCCTCACAGGCCAGCTTTTAAGCTAGCTTCAATGAATTTATCTAAATCACCATCCAGTACGGCTTGCGTGTTACGCGTTTCCACACCAGTACGTAAGTCTTTTATTCTTGCATCATCAAGTACATAAGAACGAATCTGGCTTCCCCAGCCGATATCCGATTTGTTCTCTTCCATGACCTGCTTGTCAGCATTTTTCTTCTGGACTTCCAGTTCATAAAGCTTCGCTTTTAACTGGCGCATCGCTTGATCTTTATTTTTATGTTGTGAACGGTCATTTTGACACTGAGTCACAATATTGGTCGGAATATGTGTGATACGTACCGCAGACTCAGTTTTATTAACGTGCTGACCACCCGCACCTGAAGCACGGTATACGTCAATGCGCAAATCAGCTGGGTTAATTTCTATATCAATATCATCATCAACTTCCGGGTAAATAAACGCCGAGCTGAACGATGTATGACGACGACCACCTGAATCAAACGGGCTTTTACGAACCAAACGGTGAACCCCAGTTTCAGTTCTCAGCCAGCCATATGCGTAGTCACCAATGATTTTTACTGTCGCGGATTTTAAACCTGCAACATCACCATCAGATTCTTCAATAATTTCTGTTTTGAAGCCCTTTGACTCAGCCCAACGCAAGTACATACGTAATAACATACTTGCCCAATCTTGGGCTTCCGTACCGCCAGAACCCGCTTGCAAGTCAATGTAGCAGTTAGCACTATCATACTCACCAGAGAACATACGGTGAAACTCAAGTTTTTCTAACTTAGTTTGTAGCGCATCTAACTCGGCACCCGCTTCGTTGAAGGTTTCTTCGTCATCGGCTTCGATGGCAAGTTCAAGTAAACCTTCTACATCTTCAATACCTTGAGTTAATTGGTCGATGGTCTCAACAATAATTTCAAGGGATGAGCGCTCTTTACCAAGTGCTTGAGCTCTTTCTGGTTCGTTCCAGACATCAGGCTGCTCAAGCTCTGCATTGACTTCTTCTAAGCGTTCCTTCTTGGCATCATAGTCAAAGATACCCCCTCAGAACCGCTGTCCGTTCAGACAGGTCCTGAATCTTATTTTTTACTGGGTTAATTTCAAACGTCATTTTCAATATCTTATGGTTGGTCGAAGATAAAATTTTGTATTTACAAACCGTTTAGTATACCGGAACTTCGGCAAGGTTTATAGCACCATAAAAACTGCTTTATCTATCATTAATGAGTACAGCTTAATTTGTTATTCAGGCCAAATGTGTTCTATCATTAACTGCACATTTCGCTGTCCACGGAACTCGTTAACATCGAGTTTAAATGCGATTTTAGCTTTTTTGACGCTATTATCAGGCCACCGGCGTACATCAATATTAAACATAATAGCATCTAACATCGGCCCACCATTAATAGGCTCCAAGATCAGCTTAAGATGTTTAGTGCCAACTAATTTTTGTTGTAATAGCTGAAAGTGTCCATCAAATATAGGTTCAGGAAATGATTGCCCCCATGGACCACTTTCACGAATAAGTTCAGCAGTTTCTAAAGAAAATTCATTGCGAGCCAGTTCGCCATCACTCCAAATTACCCCTGATAATTGCTCAGGTTGAATAATTTCGCCCATTAACAACTCAAAGTGATGTTTAAACGCTTCAAAGTTACCTTCTTCAAGAGTCAATCCTGCCGCCATCGCATGACCACCAAATTTTTGCATCAACCCAGGCTGTAAAGTATTTAAGCGCTCTAAAGCATCTCTCATATGAACGCCCTGAACAGAACGCCCTGAGCCCTTTAAAATACCATCGCCCGCAGGTGCAAATGCAATAACAGGTCGATGATATTGTTCTTTAATTCTCGATGCAAGAATACCAACGACCCCCTGATGCCATTCTGGATGATACAGTGCTAAACCATGGGGTAATTGGTTATCGCTATAATCTATTTGGTTAAATAACACTAACGCTTCTTGCTGCATACCCGCTTCAATATCACGCCGAGTTTGGTTTAATCCATCCAGTTCATTAGCAAGTTCCCGCGCGTAAGCCATATCATCAGTCAACAATAGTTCGATACTGACGGACATATCATCAAGCCTACCCGCCGCATTTAATCTTGGCCCTAGTGCAAATCCAAAATCATTAGCAACAAGCCGAGGGGCTTCTCGTTTAGACACCTCGATTAATGCCTTAATACCTGCACAGCAGCGCCCTGCTCTGACGCGATGTAAGCCTTGATGTACCAAAATTCGATTATTGGTATCGAGCGGAACAACGTCTGCCACAGTACCTAAAGCGACTAAATCGAGATATTCAGCCAAATTAGGTTCACTAAGACCTTGTTGGGTAAACCACCCTTCTTGACGTAAATGAGCACGAAGTGCTGACATTAAATAAAATGTCACTCCGACACCGGCTAGCGATTTAGATGCAAAATGGCATTGGTTAAGGTTTGGATTAATAATAGCATCTGCATCTGGCAAGGTTTCACCGGGCAAATGGTGATCGGTAATAATCACTTTAATACCGTAATCATTTGCTGTAGCAACCCCCTCATGAGAGGAAATACCATTATCAACAGTAATAATAAGATTAGCACCACGCTTATGTGCTTCTTCCACCACCAATGGCGTTAATCCATACCCATTTTCAAAACGATTTGGCACAATATAATTAATATTTGCATATCCCATCGCCTTTAATGCACGGATAGCCAAAGCCGTACTTGTTGCGCCATCAGCGTCAAAATCACCCACAATAGTGATTGAATCATGCTCAATTAATGCGCTATAAAGTAACGCTAACGCATTTTCAATACCGAATAACGAACGATAATCCAAAAGGTTAGACGCTTTACGCTCTAATTGGGTCGTATTGGTAATGCCACGATACGCATAAATACGTTGTAAAAGCTCTGGAACATCAGGCAATTGAATCACTTCATCGCTTAATGCTCGCTGACGTAAAAAAGTTTCAATATTCACAATGGCGACTATTTTTGTTCAAGTAACTGAATAAGAGCATCTGGCGTTAAAAAGCCTGGCAACATTTGTCCATTTGGTAAAATAATAGCCGGGGTTCCTGTAACTTTAAATAAGTTACCTACTTGCATATGCTTACTAAAATCAATTTTACATTCATCAATCATGGCAATTTCATCGCCTTTGAATGCTTTTGTTAATGCATTTTGTGGCATCGCATTACACCATATTGATGCCATTTTTTTAGCCACGTCACTGTCCAAACCTTGGCGAGGATAAGCCAGATAACGTACAGTTACGCCTTTACTGTTTAATTCACCCACGGTTTCATGTAGTTTTTTACAATAGCCACAGCTAATATCCGTAAAGACCGTCACAACGTATTTCTCTTTTGGCGCTTTAAAAACAATCATTTCATCTTTTAGCGCTTCAACTTTTTTCATCAACGGCTGGTTGCTGATATTGACCGGATTTTTGCCGCTCATATCATAGATAGGACCTTGCAATAAATACTTACCGTCATCAGTGATATAAACAATACCTGTTGAGGTTTCAACTACATTTAGCCCCACAATTGGCGAAGGCTTAATTGACTCAACCGTCATGTCGTATTTTGCAAGAGTCTCTTTAATTACTTTTTCTTCTGTCGCTCCATAAACCGAAGCCGTAAAAGAGGCAATACACGCCACCAATAATAACAATTTGCGTTTCATATTTATCCTTAAATAGCACATCATCCCCTTGGATGATGTTGCTCATGTAATACACGTAACCGTTCAGTAGCAACATGCGTATAAATTTGTGTTGTTGAAAGGTCACTATGCCCCAACAACATCTGCACCACTCGTAAGTCTGCACCATGATTAAGCAAATGCGTAGCAAATGCATGCCTCAGTACATGTGGCGATAATAATTCAGCGTCTATATTCGCCAAAACTGCATAATATTTAATGCGGTACCAAAATGTTTGTCGAGTCATTTTTGTTCCACGCTTACTTGGAAATAAAACGTCACTCGCTTTACCGTTTAATAATTCAGGGCGGCTCTCATCAATATATTTTTCTAGCCAATATATTGCCTCTTCTCCCAAAGGAATCAATCGCTCTTTATCACCTTTACCGACAACCCGTATAACACCCTGTCGTAAACTGATATCTGGGAATGTTAACCCAATAAGTTCGGAGACACGTAAACCACATGCATATAAAACTTCAAGCATGGCTTTGTCTCTTAACTCAAGAGCGTCTTCTGTTGCTGGCGCATTAAGTAAATCTTCGACCTGTTTTTCACTCAAATCTTTGGGTAAGCGTCTTGGTATTTTAGGCGCCGCAATTACCGCAGAAGGATCATCAAGTCGTATTTTTTCACGATAAAAATACTGGAAAAGCCGACGAATTGAACTCAATAAACGCGCTGAACTTGCCGCCTTATAACCGCTATCAATACGTTCAGCTAAAAAAGACTGTAAATCTAAAGATTGAACACTTTCCAAATGCAATTGCTGCGCATCTAACCACCTATCCAATGACTGCAAATCAAGACGATATGACGCTAATGTATTGTCAGCAAGTGATTGTTCTAGCCAAATTGTATCAAGAAATTGTTCAATTAATGGATTAAGTTGTTTTGTTTCCACGACAAATTCCGTTCCTTTAAGTAAAACCGCACGATTCTATTATGCCCGAATATGGCTCCATCTGTTACAATATATCTCTTGTGATGAAAAACCATAGCTGGACATAGTAACAATATATATGAAAATAGGTCTTTTTTACGGTTCTAGTACCTGTTATACCGAAATGGTTGCAGAAAAAATACGTGATATTCTCGGCGATGATTTCGTCACACTGCATAATATCAATGATACTCCACCCGAATTGATGGAACAGTATGATGTTCTCATTTTAGGAATACCTACGTGGGATTTCGGTGAAATACAGGAAGATTGGCTAGAAATTTGGGAACAGCTTCCCAAGCTTAATCTTGAAGGAAAGATTGTCGCGTTGTTCGGTCTTGGCGATCAAATCGATTATAGCGAATGGTTTCTGGATGCATTAGGTTTGCTCTATCATCAACTTAAACCTACTGGCGCTCATTTTATTGGTTTTTGGCCTACAGAAGGATATGAATTTGAAAGCCCGAAACCCTTAAATGATAACGGCGATATGTTTGTGGGTTTGGCGATAGATGAAGTTCATCAGTTTGAACAAACCGATGCGCGCATAGCACAATGGTGCATACAAATCTTACAAGAAATTGAAGAATCGCTCTGACTTGAAATTACTGCAATTAACAGAACTGTATCAAAAATATAAATTATTCGGTGCTATCTTAGCTATAGCATTAAATATCTGGATATTGCAGTAATAATTGATTTAGATTTCGCCAATTTTCATCCGATACTGCATCCCTTGCTATCCAGAGATGAATTTTTTGTGGTTTGCCCTGAAGCGCGCTCATAGTGAGTAGTATGCCAAAACGGCTACGCCAAGGCGTTTTATCGATACTCCATTCGTTTTTCTTCCACTGGACTTTATTGCCATTAACAAGAACAGCGACACCTTTCGTTTTACTGATATTTTTTTGGCTTTTAGCCCAGCTAGCAACCACAACGACCAATAATGGTAGCCATATCATTGAATTCTCCGGTGCCCACGGTGCAATCAGCAAAAAAGCGCCAACCGCCCCATGAACACAGGTAGAAAAAAATTGAGTTTTCCATGAAATGGAGAGATTAGATTTCCACAGGACCACGATTTTTATTTTTTTCCTGAATAAGTTTTATCATAGCAAATAACTTTTCGTCGTCTGGACGACCATGGTTCATCAGCCAATTAAATAAATCTGGATCTGCACACTCTAACAAACGAACAAACGTGTGTTTATCTTCATCTGACAAGCTATCATATTCGTATTCAAAAAAAGGCATGATTGAAATATCTAGCTCACGCATACCACGTCTACAAGCCCAATGAATCCGCGCTTTATTTTCTATATCCATTTCACTACGACCTTTCTGTTGCAGTTAACTGATAAGATTGATTATTTTAAATATTCTAACAGATTAGCGGCCAATAAAACATGTCAGACTCGACATTGTTATCATTTTAAGCAGTAAAATACCATTTTTCACGTCCCCTTATGCAAAAAAATTAAAAAGACTAAAAATGCTAAAGACGTTTTTGATTGCTAGGGGCTATCTCAATAAAATGGCATAATAACTGCTTGCAATGTTACCTAGCTATTTTACCATTAGGCACCTTTATCTATCAAAGAACAACAGGTGAAATCATGACTACCCATGTTGACAACTTATCACAATTTCCTCTTGATTCTCAGTCTTTACCTCTCGTTTTGATTTCGCTAGAAAACTGGGAACTTATTCATATTCATGGCATTGATGCTGAAAAATATCTACAAGGGCAGGTCACCGCGGATATAAGTACACTCCAGCAGGTTCATACATTAACAGCACATTGTGACCCGAAAGGTAAAATGTGGAGTGACCTTCGTCTCTTTCATCATTTAGACGGTTTTTCCTATTTAATTAGAAAAAGTGTCGCTGATGTAGAGCTTACTGAACTAAAAAAATATGCCGTTTTTTCTAAAGTTACTTTTGAAAAAAAATCAGACCTAAAACTACTTGCTATCGCAGGCCTCGGCGCAAAAGCCGCTTTAGCCTCTCTTTTTGATGTTCTACCTGATAACGAAAACCAAATCGTCACTCATGGAACAACAACCTTATTACATTTTGCCCTGCCTGCTGAACGTTTTCTGCTAATTACAGATGAACAAACCGCGCAACAGGTCACCAGTTCCCTGAATGCAATTCAAGTTAACGATGACCAGTGGTTATCATTAGAAATTGAAGCGGGCTATGCCATTATCGACCAAGAAAATAGTGCACAACATTTGCCTCAAGCGACTAACTTGCAAGCACTACCTTATGGTATTAGCTTTAAAAAAGGCTGTTATACAGGCCAAGAAATGGTAGCCCGTGCAAAATTCCGTGGCGCAAATAAGCGAGCAATGTACTGGCTAAAAGGGACCGGTTCATCAGTCCCCGCAGCAGGTGATGGGCTAGAGTGGCAATTAGGTGATAAATGGCGCCGTACAGGCACTGTTCTTGCTGCGGTTCGTTTAGGTAATGATGAGTTAAATGTACAAATCATTATGAATAATGATATGGAAGCCGATAGTGTCTTTCGTGTTATTGGTGATGAACAAAGTCGCCTCACCATTGCACCACTGCCATATTCATTAGAAGAAGAAAAATAATTGAGGTTTTTATGTCATCAGTAACAGGTACTAAGCCACTCGATATTATGAATTTTGGGGCTTTTACCGAAGTCGTCCAATTTTTAATGGAACTCGATAAGCTAAAAAGTGTTTATCGTAAAA
Source organism: Providencia sp. (assembly GCF_052096715.1). Taxonomy (NCBI): domain Bacteria; kingdom Pseudomonadati; phylum Pseudomonadota; class Gammaproteobacteria; order Enterobacterales; family Morganellaceae; genus Providencia; species Providencia sp. Next base: position 3,829 of record NZ_JBQDNB010000022.1, on the reverse strand, counting down.
ATAAGCTACTTAATCGTGAACGTCATGAAAACACGGCCGAACATAGCTGGCAATTTGCTGTCGCGGCAATGAGTTTTGCCCCATATGTTGAAGGTGTCAATCCAGAACATGCCATTAAGCTTGCACTTGTTCACGACATTGTCGAGATTGATGCCGGAGATGTGATTGTATTTGATAATGCAGCACGCGAAGCTATTCGTGATGAAGAAATCAAAGCAGCAAAACGTATTTTCGCCCTACTTCCTAGTCCACAAAGTGAGTCATTTTTAGCCCTGTGGAATGAGTATGACGCATTAGAGACACAAGACTCTAAATTTGCGAATGCGATTGATAGAGCGATGCCAATGCTAATGAACTTACATAATCAGGGACAAAGCTGGGTTGAAAATAATATTCGCCTTGACCAAGTTCTAAGCAAGTGTGACTACATTGAACAGATTCTCCCTGAATTTTGGCTACAACTTAAACCTCAATTAGAACTCGCTCACCAAAAAGGCTGGTTGCTGTAGACTCCCCTTAAAATAAAAGCCCGCTTATCAATAAACGGGCTTTTATATCTCAACCTAATAAATTACATATAGTCGGCAATCGGCACACAAGAACAATGTAAATGGCGATCGCCATATACATCATCCAAGCGTTTCACCGCAGGCCAATATTTATTAACTCGAGTCGCGTGGGTTGGAAAGGCTGCGAGTTCGCGGCTATAACTATGAGCCCATTCATCGGCTAATTCCGTTTGGACATGAGGCGAATTAACCAATGGATTATCTTCAAGTGGCCATTCACCTTTGACGACTTGGTCTATCTCACCACGAATAGCCAGCATCGCATCAATAAAGCGATCAATTTCGACAATACTTTCCGATTCAGTTGGTTCAATCATCAACGTTCCCGCGACAGGGAATGACATAGTTGGTGCATGAAATCCATAATCAATCAGTCTTTTTGCGATATCTAATTCACTAATACCAGTATCTTTCTTGATAGGGCGCAAATCAACGATACACTCATGCGCCACATAACCTTCTTGACCGGTATATAAAATGTCATAGTGACCAGACAAACGCTTAGCAATGTAATTTGCATTCAAGATTGCGACTTGGCTCGCTTTTCGAAGACCATAAGAGCCCATCATCCGAATATACATCCAGCTAATTGGTAAGATAGATGCACTACCAAATGGTGCGGCGGAAACCGCGCCTTGATCAGTGATCATTTCCTGTTCAACTACTGAATGCCCCGGTACAAACGGTGCTAAATGCTTTTTAACACCTATCGGTCCCATACCTGGGCCGCCACCGCCATGAGGAATACAAAAAGTTTTATGTAAATTCAAATGTGAAACATCCGCACCAATAAAGCCCGGAGTCGTTAGCCCCACCTGTGCATTCATATTTGCACCATCAAGATACACTTGACCGCCATACTGATGAATAATTTCACAAACTTCACGAATACTTTCTTCATACACACCATGAGTCGATGGGTAAGTCACCATCACGCAAGATAGCGCTTCGCTGTGCTCTTGTGCTTTTTCACGCAGATCAACTAAATCAATATTACCTTCATCATCACAACGCACGACGACGACGTCCATTCCCGCCATATGGGCAGAAGCTGGATTGGTACCATGAGCTGATGCCGGAATTAAACAAATATTTCGGGCGCCATCATCACGGCTTTCATGATAACGACGAATTGCCAGTAACCCGGCGTACTCACCCTGAGCGCCTGAGTTTGGCTGCATACAAACCGCATCATAGCCAGTTAATTGCACCAACCAATGAGAGAGCTGTTCAATCATCTGATGATAACCCTGAGCTTGCTCTGGTGGACAAAATGGATGTAACTCACCAAATTCAGGCCATGTAATCGGGATCATTTCCGCTGTGGCATTGAGCTTCATGGTACATGAGCCTAGCGGTATCATTGCTTGATTCAGGGCTAAATCTTTTCGCTCCAAACTATGCATGTAACGCATCATTTCCGTTTCACTGTGGTAACGATGAAAATTAGGGTGTGCCAAAATTTCATCATCTCGTTGCATTGATAACGCAATAGCACTTGCTGAAGCTGAAGCTGAAACTTGTTTATCGAGTTTTTCAAAATCTAATTTTGTATCATTACCTGTGATAACAGCAAACAAGTCATTCAGATCTTGACGTGTTGTGGTTTCATTAAACGTCACGCCCACTGCACCACGAATATCCGTACGTAAATTAATTTTGGCTTTATCTGCACGAGCAAGTACCGCAATTTTATCGGTTACCTCAATTGTCAAAGTATCAAACCACGTTTTATGGCGCACAGAAACACCAGCTTCAATTAATGCCGCCGCAAAAATAGAACTAAAACGATGAATACGCTCAGCAATTATTTTTAAGCCTTGAGGACCGTGATATACCGCGTACATTGCTGCAATATTGGCCAAAAGAACTTGTGAGGTACAAATATTTGAGTTAGCTTTTTCACGACGAATATGCTGCTCTCGAGTTTGCATCGCCATACGTAATGCCGTATTACCTGCCGCATCACGTGAAACACCAATAATGCGCCCCGGCATTGCACGTTTGAACTCATCACGGCAAGCAAAGAATGCCGCATGAGGCCCACCATATCCCATTGGTACACCAAAACGTTGCGCTGAGCCAAAAACAATATCAGCGCCTTGTTTACCGGGCGCGGCCAACAAAACCAAAGCCATCATTTCCGCAGCAACACAACTGACGATTTTGCGTTCTTTTAGTTTTGTTAAGAGGGCCGTATAATCGTGGATCTCTCCAGTTGTACCCACTTGCTGCAATAACGCACCAAATACGCCTTCATGTTCGAGTACTTTATCGGCTTTATCGACAATCACTTCAAATCCAAATGTTCCCGCGCGCGTGCGCACAACATCCAGTGTTTGAGGGTGAATATCATCAGCCACAAAAAAGCGTTCTGCATCTTTGAGCTTACTAATCCGTTTTGCCATCGCCATCGCTTCTGCGGCAGCTGTTGCTTCATCAAGTAGTGAAGCAGAGGCTAAATCTAATCCTGTTAAATCAATTGTGAGCTGTTGAAAATTCAACAAAGATTCAAGGCGACCTTGAGATACTTCAGGTTGATAAGGCGTGTAAGCGGTATACCAACCTGGATTTTCTAATAAGTTACGCAAAATAACGGGAGGAAGCACTGTCGGTGCATAGCCCATACCGATATAACTTTTATAACGTTTATTCAATGAAGCGATAGCTTTTAACTCAGCCAAAGCTTCTTGTTCTGTTGCGCCCCCACCCACTCTCGGTGGCTCCGGTAATAAAATTGCTTTGGGTACAATTTTATCCATCAAACTATCGAGTGACGTTGCGCCAACGGTATTCAACATGGTTTTTATTTGTTGTTCTGATGAACCAATATGGCGTGAAATAAATTCTGAACGATTTTCTAATTGACTAAGTGACATCGACATATCTGTGTTCCCATCCTTTGTCTGCTATGCGTAAGTTGTAGGGCATTTAAGCGGTAATACTGAGTTTTATAACTGATAACTGAATTTAGTATCTATTCACATAAGTATTTTTAAATTTCACATTAAAAACACCTTTCTTGCATCCTAAATAGTTCGAGTTGCGGCTAGGCGGCAAGTAAAGCTAAGCCCTAGGAGCATACATGAGTATGTGACTGGGGTTAGCGAACGCAGCCAACAACGCTGCGGCTCGAAATATGACGGATATGTGAAGCTAAGCCCTAGGAGCATACATAAGTATGTGACTAGGGTTAGCGAACGCGGCCAACAACGCTGCGGCTCGAAATATGACGGATATGTGAAGCTAAGCCCTAGGAG
>NZ_JBQDNB010000021.1:45845-74531 GCF_052096715.1 Providencia sp. | reverse complement strand
ATATTTCGAGCTGTGGCGTTGTTGGCTTCACTCGGTTACTCGGGTCACATACTTTTGTATGCTTCCCGAGATAACCTCATTTTGCCGCCTAGCCACAACTCAAACTATTTTGAATATTTGTGTGTGGTATATTTCGAGCTATAGAGCACTGCTGGGCCACTAAAATGAATTTTTAGATTGTTTCTATTTATTGTGCAGACAAGGTTTTATTGTAGTTGGCGTATTTGGTCTTTGCTTAAGTTCGTGCTTTCCATAATTAATTCAAGAGAAATACCGGATTTTAACAATTTAGCGGCAATTTCTAATTGGGTTGATTCACGTCCTTCTTTATGCCCTTCCTTATGCCCTTCCTTATGTCCTTTTTTACGTCCCTGATCTTGTAAACGTAGTGCAATATTCATAATAGTTCCTTGATGTTATGAATTTTATTTTTTGCCGTTTAGCCATAACTCGAACTATTTTGAATATTCGTGAGTGATATATTTCGAGCTATAGAGCACTGCTGGGCCACTAAAATGAATTTTTAGATTGTTTCTATTTATTGTGCAGACAAGGTTTTATTGTAGTTGGCGTATTTGGTCTTTGCTTAAGTTCGTGCTTTCCATAATTAATTCAAGAGAAATACCGGATTTTAACAATTTAGCGGCAATTTCTAATTGGGTTGATTCACGTCCTTCTTTATGCCCTTCCTTATGCCCTTCCTTATGTCCTTTTTTACGTCCCTGATCTTGTAAACGTAGTGCAATATTCATAATAGTTCCTTGATGGTTGTGAATTTGATTTGTTAGCTGTTTTATAATTTGAGTAAAGCTATGCGAATCAATTGTATAAAACCAGTAATAGAATATTTTATCGATGTCATCTTCATCATTATAGTCTTGATTTATTGCTTGGGCTAGATTAGCGATTATCTGATTAACATCATCCCGCAAATCTTTATGTTTCATGGCAAGCTCCATCACGGCTATCTTACGGTGTTTCAGTAGTTCATTATCATCAATAACAGTAATATCAATCAAAGGTAAAGGGTTAAAATAAAGTTCATTAGCTAATTCTGGAAATTGGAAACAATGGGTCCACATTTGTGAATAGGGATAAGGCGTGATTTTTCCATTATAGAACAACATTGGAACAACAAAAGGCAATGTTTTATGGCCTTGTTGCAAATGTTGGCTCATAGCAAGAAAGGCATAATGCATGAGACGCCATGTCATTAGTTTATCTGGTACAGATTGGTGCTCTACAAGAACATAAATATAACCGTCGCCATGATGAGTCTCGATAGAATACAGAACATCCGATAAACGAGAACGTAGCTTATGGTCAATAAACGATGAATTGGTAAGTTGTAATGTATTAAAATCACATAATTGTTTAATATTTTTAGGTAAATGAATATCAAAAAAATCTCGCGCATTTCCCACTTTAGACATAAAGCCTTTAAATGCAGAGTCATGGGGTGTGTTATGGTAATCCGTTGTCATACTTGAAACCTTTCCATCTGTTTAATGACTAAAATACTAGCGAAATTTTAGTCTGGATATAGAAAAGTTAGTCCTAAATTTTCATATGACTGGAATAATTAACTTATTGTAATAAATGGTTAATTTAAGGTTTAATAAATAAAATTCCACTTGCTATTCATTTGATATAAAAATAGCGGTTTATGTAATTAAGCAAAACAAAGGTTAGTAAAATGAGTCAGGGAAAACTACAAATTGAAAGATTATTAAATATTATGAATAAGTTGCGTGACCCGCAGGATGGCTGCCCGTGGGATAAAGTGCAAACGTTTAAAACCATAGCACCTTATACGTTAGAAGAAACTTATGAAGTGCTAGATGCAATTGAACGCGAAGATTTTAGTGACTTAAAAGGTGAGCTAGGAGACTTGTTATTTCAGGTCGTATTTTATGCTCAAATGGCTAAAGAGCAGTCTTTGTTTGATTTTGATGATATTTGCCAAGCGGTGAGTGACAAGCTAGAACGTCGTCATCCACATATATTTGATGCTGAAAATCGGCTGAGTAGTAGTGAAGTTATCGCGGGTTGGGAAAAGCGTAAAGCGAAGGAACGAGCAGAAAAAGAACAATTTTCCGTGCTTGATGATATTCCGAGTGCATTACCTGCGTTAATGAAAGCTTATAAAATTCAAAAACGTTGCGCATCCGTTGGTTTTGATTGGGATACCTTAGGTCCAGTTGTTGGCAAAGTACATGAAGAACTTGAAGAAGTGATGGAAGAGGCGACGCAAGTGGTTATCAATGAACAACGCCTTGAAGAAGAATTAGGTGATTTATTGTTTGCTACAGTTAATCTTTCTCGTCATTTAGGTCATAAACCGGAAATGGCACTGCAAAAAGCTTGTCAGAAATTTGAGAACCGTTTTAGACAAATCGAAGAACGTTTGGCAGAAAGTGGCAAATCAACAGAAAGTGCTACACTTGATGAGATGGAGGCTTTGTGGGTTTCTATTAAGCGTCAAGAATAGTGGCTCGTCATATTTCGCACTACAGCGTTGTTGGCTGCGCTTGCTAATCTTAATTTTGGCATGAACTATTTAGGGCTACTAACTGATATCCGTGTTTCAGATCAAAATAAGTTCAAATTCATCTTTTTTAAGGTATACAAAGAGCTGAAAGGATTTAGCTTTTGATTTTAAAGTGTGTTAGTCTTAAGAAATAGTGTTGGATGTGTATTTATCAAGCATAAATATATTTTCTATTTTAACTTGCTGATATTATTAGAGTATTGATGAAAAGTGGCCTTATTGTGCTTAGAACATTTGTAGCGAATTTAAGGTTCGGGTATACTGTTTTCCCGTCCTGTTATATCCATCATCTTTTAAACCTAAACTTTCAGGTTCAGCATGAAAACTAATTATATTTTTGTGACCGGCGGGGTCGTATCCTCTCTGGGTAAAGGCATTGCCGCAGCCTCATTGGCGGCTATACTCGAAGCCCGTGGACTCAATGTAACCATGATGAAATTGGATCCCTACATCAACGTAGATCCAGGTACAATGAGCCCAACTCAACACGGGGAAGTTTTCGTTACAGAAGACGGCGCTGAAACTGACTTAGATTTAGGTCATTATGAGCGTTTTATTCGTACTAAAATGACACGTCGTAATAACTTTACGACCGGACGTGTATATTCAGAAGTATTGCGCAAAGAGCGCCGTGGCGATTATTTAGGTGCTACGATCCAAGTTATCCCTCATATTACTAATGAAATCAAAGATCGCATCATCCGTGGTGGTGAAGGTCATGATGTTGTATTGGTCGAAATCGGCGGTACAGTGGGTGATATTGAGTCTCTGCCATTCCTTGAAGCTATTCGTCAAATGGCGGCAGAGGTTGGTCGTGAGCGTACGTTATACATACATTTGACCTTAGTGCCATATCTTGCGGCAGCGGGTGAAGTGAAAACGAAACCAACTCAACATTCAGTGAAAGAACTGTTGTCGATTGGTATCCAACCTGATGTATTAATCTGTCGTTCAGACCGTGTTATTCCTGCTAATGAACGTGCAAAAATTGCACTGTTCTGTAATGTGCCAGAAAAAGCGGTTATCTCACTTAAAGATGTTGATTCCATTTATAAAATTCCAGCTTTGTTAAAATCACAAGGTTTGGATGAATATATTTGTACACGCTTCCATCTTGATTGCCCAGAAGCGAACCTTTCTGAGTGGGAACAGGTTATTTATGAAGAAGCTAATCCTGCTGGTGAAGTGACCATTGGGATGGTCGGTAAATATGTTGAATTACCTGATGCTTATAAATCAGTGATTGAAGCCCTAAAACATGCGGGTTTGAAAAATCGTTTAACGGTTAATATTAAACTGATTGATTCACAAGATATTGAAACACGTGGTGTGGAATTACTCAAAAATCTAGATGCAATTCTAGTTCCGGGTGGATTCGGTGAACGCGGCGTGGAAGGTAAGATTCTGACAGCACAATATGCACGTGAGAATAAAATTCCTTATTTAGGTATATGTTTGGGTATGCAGGTTGCTCTGATTGAGTTTTCGCGCAATGTTGCCAACATGAAAGATGCGAACTCCACAGAATTTAAGCCTGATTGTAAATACCCAGTTGTTGCGCTGATTACAGAATGGCGTGATGAAGACGGCAACGTTGAAGTTCGTTCTGAAGAGAGTGATCTTGGTGGAACAATGCGTGTTGGTGGTCAAGTTTGTCATTTAGTGAATGGCAGCTTAGTACGTGAAATGTATGGTTCAGAGACTATCACTGAGCGCCATCGCCACCGTTATGAAGTGAATAATATGCTACTGAAGCGTATTGAAGATGCAGGTCTTAAAGTTGCGGGCCGTTCAGTAGACAATAAGCTGGTTGAAATTATTGAGAATCCAAACCATCCATGGTTCGTGGCTTGTCAGTTCCATCCAGAGTTCACTTCTACACCAAGAGATGGTCATCCGTTGTTTGCAGGTTTTGTTAAAGCCGCTGGAAAATACCAGAAAGGTGAGTTGAAATAAGATATGGGGAAGTCAGCAAATCGTTGTTAACTTCCCAAAATTTAACTTGTACTGAGGAAAACCTAATGTCTAAAATTGTTAAAGTGATCGGTCGTGAAATCATTGACTCTCGTGGCAACCCAACTGTAGAAGCTGAAGTTCATTTAGAAGGTGGTTTTGTTGGTTTAGCTGCTGCTCCTTCAGGCGCATCTACGGGTTCTCGTGAAGCGCTAGAACTACGTGACGGCGATAAAGCACGTTATTTAGGTAAAGGTGTTCTTAAAGCAGTTGGTGCAGTAAATGGCCCATTAGCTCAAGCACTGCTCGGTAAAGATGCAAAAGATCAAGCCAACATTGATAAAATCATGATTGACCTTGATGGCACTGAAAACAAATCTAAATTTGGTGCAAATGCAATTTTAGCGGTTTCTTTAGCAAATGCTAAAGCGGCAGCTGCGGCAAAAGGTATGCCTCTGTATGAGCATATTTCTGACCTGAATGGTACTCATGGTCAATATTCAATGCCTTTGCCAATGATGAACATCATCAATGGTGGTGAGCACGCAGATAACAACGTTGATATCCAAGAATTCATGATCCAGCCTGTCGGTGCACCAACGCTGAAAGAAGCGATTCGTATGGGTTCTGAAATTTTCCATCATTTAGCGAAAGTGCTCAAATCTAAAGGTATGGGCACCGCTGTTGGTGATGAAGGTGGTTATGCACCTAACTTAGAATCAAACGCTGCTGCACTTGCTGCGATTAAAGTTGCTGTTGAACAAGCAGGTTACGTTCTAGGTAAAGATGTGACTCTGGCTATGGACTGTGCAGCTTCTGAGTTTTATAACAAAGAAACAGGTAACTATGAGCTGAAAGGTGAAGGTAAAACTTTCACTTCACAAGAATTCACTCATTATTTAGAAGAGTTGACTAAGCAATATCCAATCGTTTCTATCGAAGATGGTCTGGACGAATCTGACTGGGACGGTTTTGCATACCAAACTAAAGTTCTTGGCGATAAAATTCAATTAGTTGGTGACGATTTATTCGTTACTAACACCAAGATTTTGAAAGAAGGTATTGATAAAGGTATTGCTAACTCAATCCTGATTAAGTTCAACCAAATCGGTACACTGACTGAGACTTTGGCTGCAATTAAAATGGCGAAAGATGCTGGCTACACGGCGGTTATCTCTCACCGTTCAGGCGAAACTGAAGATGCAACTATTGCTGATTTAGCAGTGGGTACTGCGGCAGGTCAAATCAAAACAGGTTCTATGAGCCGTTCTGACCGTGTTGCTAAATACAACCAATTGATTCGCATTGAAGAAGCTCTTGGTAACAGCGCGCCATTCAAAGGTTTGAAAGAAGTTAAAGGCCAAGCATAATTTAAATTTTGCTTAGCAAATATCTTTAATGGGAAGCTTAGGCTTCCCATTTTTTATTCAATAGAAAGTCAAAGAAACCAGTTAAATAATCTGTTAATTTGTCGACAAAGTAGATTGTTTTTTATCTTTTAAACTAAAAAACAGTTTAATTGCGCGGTATAGGTCTCATTTTTGGACTATCCACATTTTCATCCCATTCAATTAACTCTATATTCCACGTCTCGTAAATAAATTTTAACAATAATACTCGAAACTAATTTGCTTCCGAGCTACGGAGTTTATATGGACGCTTCTGAATCCTTGACACCAGCAGTAGGACCTACCCCACCAAATAAAAGGGGATGGATTATCTTAGCTGTTGATATAGTAATATTAATTTTACTTTTGAAATATTTACCTTTTGACGATAAAGCCAATGCAGGCTTGGCAATGATGGTTTTTGTGGGAGTCCTTTGGTTAACTGAGGCGATTCACGTTACGATAACTGCTCTATGTATTCCAATTTTAGCAGTTGGTTTAGGGCTAATGAATACTGGTGATGCGCTTAAATCTTTTGCAAATCCGATCATTTTCTTATTTTTCGGTGGATTTGCATTGGCAACCGCTTTGCATATTCAAGGCTTAGATAGATTGATTGCCAATCGATTACTGATGGCTGCTCGTGGACGACTTTCTGTTGCTGTTTTGCTGCTGTTTGGCGTAACGGCACTGTTATCAATGTGGATTAGTAATACTGCAACGGCAGCGATGATGTTACCTTTAGTGCTTGGTATTTTATCTAACCTCGATGTTCGCCATGAACGTAATACTTTTGTGTTCGTATTATTGGGCGTGGCATATAGTGCCAGTATCGGTGGTTTAGGAACGATTGTAGGTAGCCCTCCAAATGCAATCGCCGCTGCGGCGTTAGGTTTAGATTTTCTATCATGGATGAAATACGGTATTCCAATCATGGTAGTGTTGTTACCCATGATGTTTGCTTTGATGTATATGATGTTACGTCCAAATCTTAAACACCGCTTTGAAATAGAATTAGAACAGGTTGAATGGAACGGTAAACGCATCACTGCAATGACTATCTTCTTATTAGCAGTAGTTTGTTGGATTACGAGTACTTTTATTAGTGAAGCACTCGGTGGCATTAAAGATTTAGATACAATTATTGCAATGAGTGCGGCAATTTTAATCGCTATAACAGGTGTTGCGACTTGGTCTCAAATTCAAAAAAATACTGAATGGGGCGTATTAATGCTATTCGGTGGTGGTTTAACTTTGAGTGCAATTTTAAGTACTTCAGGAGCCAGTAAGATTATGGCCGACTGGATGCAATTAACTTTTGGTGAGAGCCACTGGTTTATTATTATTTTAGCTGTTACGACCTTCATTATTATATTAACTGAATTTACAAGTAATACAGCAAGTGCGGCATTATTGGTACCTATTTTTGCAACAGTTGCAGAAGCATTAGGTATGCCTGTAATCGTATTGACAATGATCATTGGTATTGGTGCTTCTTGTGCCTTTATGTTGCCTGTAGCGACACCACCAAATGCAATTGTTTTTGGGTCTGGTTATATAAGGCAAATTGAGATGGTACGAGTCGGTGCGGTATTAAATGTTGCCTGTATCATTGTTATCTCACTATTTGCATGGTTCTTCTGGCTCTAGTAGACACTAATTTAGTATTGTATCTTTAGTATATAACGGCCACATAATTTATGAGGCCGTTTGCATTACTGTACGGGTTTTGCAATGAGTACTTGCTGGTTTTTTCCTATTTGAATTTTTCCTGAACTAGCTACTGAAAAATCAGCATCTCCGCGTAATGAAAAATTCATGGTTTGAATAAGCCCTTTAATATCAATGTTATTTTGCGGACATAAAAAGCTATCTTTACATTGATATTGATGACTTTCAAATGAAATCAAGCGTCCAAGTAGCTTTGCATTCTCGCTTAATTCTAATTGACTACCTTCGCTATAGGGAATACTTGTTTTAAATTTAGAACCTGAACGAATAATACCTTCTCTTGGTGAAATGGAAGCACTTCCCGATGTGCTCAAATAGTTTTGTATGGCAGAGGTAATATTTATCGCATTTTGTAATTTAATTCGATCAGCAAATACGTTTAGTTTAGATAGTTGAATTGGTTGCGCTTGCTGCTGACTAATACTGATTTGACTTGTTGGGCTAACTGAAAATTTTAACTGGCTATAGTCTTCTAATGGTTTAGCTTCTAACTGTTTGTCTTTATTTTTTATATATTGCTTATCCATACTACCTGCGATAAGAGAAAGACTATTGATATTGCTTACGGTTCCATCAACCCATGAAATTCCATTAGGGTTGGCTATAATAAGATTAGCAGCCTGTCCTTTAATACCTAGTATTCCTTGAATTTTACTTTCTTCAGTTCCTGTCACTTCGGCTAATATTAATTTTGCTGCTTTATCAGTAAAGTTAATATTATCACCGATATCATTATTAAAAATAAGTCCGTGCTCATTAGATGATAAACTATCGAATGAATTGAATGAAATATCATTTTTAAGGGGGGCTTCAATATTAATGACTTTCGCTTTGGCTACATCAGATTGAGCAAAGACAGGGAAATTAAAGCAAGATAGAAAAGTAGTTGCTAGACAGATAAAAAAAGCTTCATTATTCATTACATCTCCTTGTAATAATAATCCTAATTGAAGTCATAAACTATAACTCATTTTTTTTTATTCTTGTATCAAAAAATAATATAGGTGTAATGATTTATGTTATTTTATTATTCACATAAAAATTTCATTGTTTTCAATTACAATCTGTTTAGTCGTTAAAATGTTTTTTATCTATAATAAAAGGGAATTAATATGCTTAATGTGATAAATGAAAATGAAAGCAAGGGAATATTTTATGATTCATATTTTAATTCATTTTTAACAATTAAAAATAAAAATAAATTTTCAAATATGAAAAGATATAGTTTTATTTTACAAGCAATTAATGATAAAAAATTAAAGTCAGGCATGATTAGTGGTGTAAGATTAAAAAATAGGCTTGCCAGCTTGGATATTAAGTCATTCAAATCGAACTCATCAGAGTTTGTGATTAAAAATGCAATTAGCTTAGATTGTATCACTAATAAAATAAAAAAATCTTCTATAGTAGATATTCAATTTATTAAAACTAGCAGTTATTCCTATGAAATGGAGTTCGTAATCAATGCTTCAAAGAAAGACGCATCTATGATGGTTGAAGCTTATTTTCTAGGGTATAGCGAGACTAGTCAGTCAAATAAATCACCTGCATATATAGATATACCAAAACATCCATCTAAAACGAAGTTCTTATTTACAGGTACACTTTCTAGCTCTTCAGTAGTTGTTACAGAATTAAATGAAACAACATATCGGGTTTATCATGATGAGAGAGTTAATAGTTCGCTACTCTATGATAATGTAGTGATGGCTGTAGATTATAAGGATTATCAAATTAAAGGTGCTGATGTAGGTATTGGGATGGCATATATGCAATATGAAAATGAAAGCTGGCAATTAGTATTGCAAAAACAAAAGTATGAAGTTATTAGCGGTGTACCAAAAGTTTATTTAAGAGATAATACAACTTCACTTTTAGTTCAATTTCCTTTAATACGAGATCAGATGGAGAATGTAAATAAATTTAAAATAGAACGTGATATGAAACATCAAGAGTTAATTGACGCAGCTAAAGAACTTGGCGTTAATACTGAAAATATATATGATATAGAATATAACCCTGGAGAGTTTTCATTATATAATATGAAAACAAGAACGTGGTCTAAGTTAGTTCAGGAAGTAAAGGATGTAATAAACTTTAAAACTAGCGCTTATTTTGTTGAAATAAATAAAATAAAAATTGAGTTGAGTGAGCTTGAATTTGAATCTGGTTCTCAAATAGATAGATATAAAAAATTAAAAAATGATATTTTTTTGATTGAGACTAAGTGTGACTATTTTAAAGTAAAATATAATAAATTATTATCTGAAGTCTTGATACTTGAAAGAAATTGGCTTTGGTTAAAAATAAAAAATATGGAAGGAAGTAGCTCAGTTATAGATCATAATTATGATGAATCAGTTGAATTAGGCAAAGGTGAGGAGTTTGACTCTTCAGTAGAACAGAGATTTAAATTTTTGCTTATGGATGATGTGAATCGTGATAATAGTCATTTTTTTTATGGTTATAATAATTATAGTAAGATCAGGTTCCCTATTTCTCTGGAAAATTTACCATCACTTGAATTAAAAAGAGTATATTTAAATTGCGAGTTAACAATAGAGCAGAGAGGGGCTTTAAGTCGTTATATTGAAATTGAGTTTGAGAAAGAATATATTGCACTAATTTTAATAAAAGGTGAAAAAATAAAAGAGTTTTTTCATCATTCAGGTTGTGACAATATACGACTTATTCCGCAGGATTTCTATCTACTGTCAGTAAAGGACAATAGTGGTGGTCGTTGTTATCCATTAGTTAGAGCTATGGCGGTAGCGCTAGCTAAAGAAGGGAAAACAGGGGCAGATCATTTAATTGATAAGCTATACTATGCAATATCTTTACCTGATGAAGAAAGTTCTAAACGATTAAAAACAAGTTTAATTACTTTACATTCTAATGTGTTAGCGAATCAAGCATCTATTTCAAATGGTATATTAAATTTGACTGAAATTCAGCATAAAATTTCAGAGTCTAATACAACACAGATGTATTCTCTTAATACGACAAAGCATGCCATGTTGTTAGGGAAAATTGTGAATTCGGAGGGAGCTATATATTATTTTTATGATCCAAACTTTGGGATATTTGGATTTAATGATGAAGCTAAGTTATTTAGTGGAATTAAAGAGTATATGTTAAAAAAGAAAATGGCGGCATTTTATAATGCTATGGGGAATGAAAAAGATCCCAAGTTTGAATTAATTACTATTGATATAGATAAAATGGCAGATGTTCCTATAGGTTCTGGTTTGATTGTTGATGATTTACATGATGCAAATAAATTAAATGAAATAAGTGAACGAAGAGCAAAAGTGAGTTTAGTTGCTGAACAAAAAAATGCTATCTATCATGATCTACAATTACAAGCATCATTACAAGTTATTGATGCAAAACAGTGGGGAGAAAGAATTGATGATGCAGTGAAGCGACTTGCGGATGAAAATCATCTTGATAATAAATGGTTAATTAATTTCTCTAATATTAAAAAATTAGCAGAAGGTGATTATCTAATACAATTTTTGCATCAGGATAAAACTGTGGAGCCTCGCTGGATAGAAACATCAGATAGTACATTTCTGGAATTTTCTCATTATTTTAGTCAACAAATAGATAAAATAAAAAATCATAATACTTTATCTAAAGATAGGTTTATACGAGAAGATAGTATAGATGATGTTGAAGCTGCAGATGGTTTAAATATGGGAATAGAGATTCAAACATTAATTCAATGGGCTAATAATAAAAATCGAGGTTCTTCACTGGGAGCTGAATCTAATTTGGGTATTGCATTAAAAATACATAGTTACGTTGGTTTCACTATGATGTCGCATGGTGCTATAAATGATATGTTTAAAGTGAGTAATGCCGTTAAATTATTATGGCAGGACGATGCCAGTACACTTAAAAGTAGTATGAATACCTTTACTTCCAGTGTAGCTCGGACTGCAAATGAAGGAATTGGACTTATTTTTAATGGCACATTAGTCGGGTTAGATATTTATGAATTGACGCAGTCTGAAACAGAGCCTCAAAAAACTATTTTTGGAACACAACTAGCATTTGATTCTGCATCACTGACGTTTGGTATCGCATCCATGTCGGCTGGTGCCGCTGGTGCAACTGGCGTTGCAGCATTCTGTGGTGGCGGTGGGGTGATATTCGGTGGTTTAGCTATTGGGTTTGCTTCACTTGCCGCAAATTTTGCAACGATTACGGAAGATGCTAAAGCTGTAGGGAGATATTTTTATTTATTGGATAAAGCTTATCAAGGGAATGGATTTGATTATATTTCGGATAGCGAATTTTTAGTGGCTCGGCAAGGGGGGATAATAGAGCTAATTGATTTTAAAAATAGCCGTATGGTCTTTGGTAGCCAGTATATATATCGTTCAGGAGAACATGAAGAAGGTGGGGGGGAGCGAAATTATTTTTTTTGGCCGTCATATGCGAATGTGATAAATCATGACAGAGAAGATTCATTAAATGTTCGCGAAGAAATGGGATATATAGAAAATACGCATTATGTAGATTATAATAAATCCAAGGCTATTATTTTACCGAATACACCTCGATCTTATATTAATTATGAGCATAGTATGCTACCGGGTTCAACTAGTAGAAATGATTTAGGATTTAATATTTTGAGAAGAATAGAGGGAAGTGAAAAATTTGATTTTGATTATTATACATTTCCATCTGAGTATATCATATCTAGTATTAAGCAAGAATATATTAAAACAAAAATTGATATTATATTAGATGATAATGAAAGACATTTAATTGTCCCGACGTTACCTAAAGAATGGCATGGGTTATTAAATTATAAAATAGAAGGATTTAATAGTAACTATCAAATTTTTCTTAGTGAGGGCGTAGAATTAACATTGCTAAGTCATGAATTTAATAATAAGAAATCTAATTGGATTATTAACGTAAATTCATTGCCAAATAATAATGTTGAATTTTATTCAGGTAAAATAAAAGTTGGGGGTGTAACTATTAATCTAATATCTCCTGAAAATATCGGCTCGATTATGATTGTTGGTAAGAATAATGAAACTAGTTTTGTGGAATTAGACCATAAAATGGTAAAAATTATTAAAGAAGATGCTAGTAACTGGACAGGAAATCAAGAATCGGTTGATAAACATTTAAATATTTTATCTAAAAATCATCGATTATATGAGAAATATATTACGATAGATAATTATCAGCATAATGGGATTGATATAGGTAGAGCCTTTTACGATGTTGAAAAGAGTAAAATGTTTTATATTGAACCAGGCTATGCATCGGGGGAAAATGCGGTATTATCGCTAGTCGCGGATGGTCATGCATACATTAGCTTACCAGATGAGTCAGTTTTTTTTATTATTGATATCGATTCAAATAAAACATTGGTCAAGTACTGTTTTGACAATGATTTTGGAGAAAAAATTAAAGATATTAAGATATGGAAAATGAACAATTATATTTATATGAGCTGCATTTCAAAAGAAGATAGTCATGAAATTAAAAGTGTGTATCAATATAGTAATAATACACTTAACCTAGTGAGTGTATCTACTAGGGGGAAGATTTCATCTTATTTTGATTCGGAACAAGTTGATATATTTAAGAATGAGATGAATAAAAATGAGATGTTGTCTATTTTATATCCTAAAATGGCATTTAATTATGATGTTAAAGGTAAACGGCTAAAAAATAAAGAAGTAAAACTATCTGATACCATTATGCTTTTTGGAAAATTAAATAGTAATGAAAATATACGAGTTTGGTTACGGATAAAGGATTGTGTAGTAATAAAGGCCAATATAAAAAAAGATATTTCATATAAATTAGCTAATCAAGAGAATAAAAAAGTATCGCATAGTGATGTATATGAGGATTTAATTTATATTAATAGTCAATATAATGATGAAGGAGAAGAGGTTTTTTATTTTTATAATTCTAGTGATCATACTGTTTATTGGCAAAAAGGTTTACCTTTAGAGCTTCAAGATGACAGTGGGCCTATTGCGCAAGCAATTGATCTTAAAAATGTGATTAATGCTATTAACTGGGAGGGCAATTGCATGGCAATAACCAAAGATGGAGGTATATATCATATATCAACTACTGGGCTGCCGAGTATCATAGCAGTAAATGAGTTGTGGTTAAAAAAATACAGTATGTGGTTTAATGAACTAATGGTTCGTGTTGATAATGATACTATTATTTCAATTTTTGGATTAACGGATAAAAATAATGATTACTCCCTTTATGCTTGGTATGTAAATGAGGGACTTTTTGTTTCTACTGAATTTTCTTCGAGTAAAAAATTAACTTTTTTAGGTTATGATAGTTTAAAGGAGTCGATATTTATTTTTGATAGAGAGAATGGAAAATTATATTCACAAAAAAAAATAAATTCTATCATTGTTAACCAAGCATTTTCAAATGAAGGTGCTTTGATATATCCAGACCTAATTAACAGTCCTAGTCAGCTATATTCTGAATTTAAAATTAAAGATATAAAAAGGAGTGGTGAAAATTTAATTTTAAAAACCTCAAATGATGATGTGATTATCCATGTTATTAATAGCTCAGTTAATAAAAATAGTCTTGATGAAAAAAGCTCAATTTTTATTAAATCGGGTAGCAATGTTGATAATTTTTTAACTATGTATAAAAGTAGTGGTATTCGAAAAATTATTTTTAATGGTAAAGAGGGGCATGATACCTACATTATTAGTGAGTCAATGTGGAAAGAAAGTGAAACAATTATTATTGATAATAATGCTATCGATATGAAGACGGATGACCTTGTATTGATAATAAAAGATCTGAATCAAGTTGTAGTTGATCGAAATAAAGATGATCTAGTTTTTTTTGATGTGAAGTATCAGACAAAATTAATTTTTCGGCAAGTATTTGGCCCTCAGGCAAAGCAGCACCAACATTTAAATATAATCTTACCTAATGAAGAAGAAAGCGTCAGACTTGATAAATTAATAGAAGTATATCAATAACGTGGGCCCCTTATGACATTGCAGACTTATTATAGTAATGAAGATGTTACTACCTCTACTTTGATTGAATCTACATCGTCTATAGGAGCGGATAAAGATATCGGGATGGTTAGTGGTTTTAAAACAACAGAGCTATTAAGTAGAACAACTAATCTTTCAAATCATCTTTTTGGAAGAGGAATGTAAGTATATTAATCTATAAAAAATGCCAGTCTACTGACTGGCATTTTATAGATAACAATTAGCTATTCGTTGTCGGTGGATGACTATGTTCTACATCTTCAGATTTCTTCGAGAAACGGCGACGGATCACCACGAAGAACACTGGAACGAAGAAGATAGCTAGTGATGTTGCAGCAAACATACCACCAAGAACGCCTGTACCTACAGAGTTCTGGGATGCAGAGCCCGCACCATTACTAAATACCAGAGGAATAACACCTAACATAAAGGCTAATGATGTCATCAAAATTGGTCTTAAACGCATTTTAACTGCATTCAATGTTGCTTCAACCAATCCTTTTCCTTCTTTTTCCATCAAGTCTTTGGCAAATTCAACAATCAAGATTGCATTCTTCGCCGAGAGTCCAATGGTTGTAAGGAGTCCCACTTTAAAGTAAACGTCATTATCTAAGCCTCGTATAGAGGTAAAGAGTAATGCACCGATGATCCCTAGTGGTACAACTAACATGACAGAGAACGGAACAGACCAACTCTCATACAATGCAGCTAAGCATAGGAATACGACAATCAATGATATTGCATACAGGGCTGGAGCTTGGTTACCTGCTAAACGTTCCTGATATGACATACCTGTCCACTCATAACCGATACCAGCAGGTAAGTTTTCGGTGGTCAGTTGTTCCATCATTAACATCGCATCACCTGTACTCTTACCAGGTGCAGCTTGCCCTTGAATATTCATTGCAGGCACGCCGTTATAACGCTCTAAACGTGGTGAACCAAATTTCCAAGGATCTTGAGATGTATCCAAGAATGCAGAGAATGGCACCATTTTACCGAGGTTATTACGGACATACAGATTGCTAATATCGGATGGTAACATACGGCTTTCAGCGTCACCTTGTACATAAACTTTCTTCACACGACCGCGGTCGATAAAGTCATTTACATAGCTTCCACCAAAGACAGAACTTAGTGTTGCGTTGATATCGCTGATTGCAACACCTTGAGCCTGAGCTTTTTGTTGGTCGATATAAACACGGTATTGGGATGTATCATCCTGCCCATTTGGACGGACACCTTGAAGCATTTCTGGATGTTGGGCCGCGAGTCCAAGTAATTGATTACGGGCTTGCATTAGTGCTTCATGTCCTAAGTTAGCTCTATCAACTAACTCAAAGTCAAATCCATCAGCAGTACCTAACTCAACAATTGCCGGTAGGTTAAAGGCGTAGATCATAGCCTCTTGCTTTTTGGAAAGCGCCATATTTGCACGTAATACAATAGCATCAACGTGGTTTTCATCACCTTTACGTTCGCTCCAGTTTTTCAGAACGACGAAAGCAAGACCCATGTTTTGTCCTTGACCTGCGAAGCTAAAGCCTCCAACGGTAAAGACAGATTCAACATTCTTTTTCTCATCAACTAGGTAGTATTTAGTCACTTCATCTAGTACAGCCTGCGTCTGTTCCTGTGTTGAACCCGGCGGTAGCTGAACCATAGAAAGGAATACACCTTGGTCTTCTGCTGGTAAGAAAGAAGAAGGTAGACGAACAAACATTAGCGCCATGCCCGCAACTAAGACAAGATAAATCAATAAGTAACGGCCAGTGCCGTTAAGCATACGACTTACGCTATCAGTGTAGTGGTGAGCTTGTTTTTCAAATGTCCGGTTAAACCATCCAAAGAAACCTTTTTGACTACCATGGCTGCCTTTTTCAATTGGCTTAAGCATCGTTGCACACAGTGCTGGTGTTAAAATCATTGCTACCAGTACAGATAAAAGCATTGATGAAACTATGGTAATGGAGAATTGACGGTAAATTGCCCCTGTCGCTCCTCCAAAGAAGGCCATTGGGATAAATACGGCAGATAGTACTAATGCGATACCGACTAATGCACCTTGGATTTGACCCATTGATTTTTTGGTCGCTTCTTTTGGTGATAAGCCTTCTTCTTGCATAACACGCTCAACGTTTTCGACTACGACAATAGCATCATCGACGAGTAGCCCGATGGCGAGTACCATCGCAAACATGGTCAAGGTGTTAATGGAATAACCAAATGCCGATAAGATGGCAAAGGTACCGAGCAATACGACTGGAACCGCAATCGTTGGTATTAAAGTTGCTCTGATATTTTGTAGGAATAAATACATAACCACAACAACGAGCATGATTGCTTCAACTAACGTTTTTACCACTTCATTAATGGAAATCTTAACGAATGGCGTTGTATCGTAAGGGTAAACAATCTCTAGGCCTTGAGGAAAGAATGGCTTCATATCTTCAAGCGCTGTACGAACGTTGTTTGATGTGTCTAGTGCATTTGCGCCTGTGGCTAATTTGATACCGATACCAGCAGCTGGCTTACCATTAAAGCGAGCGATAGTACTGTAGTTCTCTGCACCTAACTGAACTTCTGCAAGATCTTTTAAGCGAACTTGGGAACCATCTTGATTAACACGCAGTAAAATATTGGAGAATTCTTCAACATTATTCAAACGAGTTTGAGCGATGATGGAAACGTTTAAACGTTGTCCGCCAACAGGAGGAGTCCCCCCGAGTTGTCCCGCTGCGACCTGGTTATTTTGAACTTTGATCGCGTTGATGACATCGGTTGTCGTCATATTGTATTTAACAAGTTGCTCTGGTTTGAGCCAAATACGCATTGCATATTGGGTACCAAACAGTTGGGTTTCACCAACACCGTTGACTCGGCTAAGTGGGTCTTTAACGTTTGATCCCACATAGTCGGCAATATCATATTGCCCCATGGAACCATCATTAGAAACGAAACCTGCAACCATCAAAAATGAGCTTGTGGATTTATCAACACTAATCCCTTGCTGCTGTACTTCTTGTGGCAATAATGGCATAGCCAGCTGCAATTTATTTTGCACCTGAACCTGCGCAATATCACCATCTGTGCCTGCTTCAAAGGTTAATGTAATACTTGCTGAGCCCGATGAATCGCTGCTTGATGACATATATACCAAGTTATCGATACCATTCATGTTCTGTTCGATAACTTGAGTTACTGTATTTTGTACCGTTGAGGCATCGGCTCCTGGGTAGTTAGCTGAAATAGAAACAGCAGGAGGTGCGATAGTCGGGTACTGAGAAACAGGTAACTGGATAATTGCCAACAGACCAGCAAGCATGGTGATAATCGCAATTACCCACGCAAAAATTGGTCTTTCTATAAAAAACTTAGGCATTAATCAGCCGCTCCCTTATTTAGACTTTTCTTCAGGTTTAGCCTGATTGTCTATGGATTGCGTTTCTAAGTTAGCTTCCTTAGGAACAACAACAATGCCAGGTTTGATTTTTTGTAAGCCAATGACGACAACGCGTTCACCTGCTTGTAAACCATCAGTAACCAACCATTTGTTGCCAATAGCTTGTGCTGCTTTAACATTTCGAACTTCAATTTTATTCTCAGCGCCAACAACCATGACCTGAGAAGTTCCTTGAGCTGTACGAGACACCCCTTGCTGTGGAACTAAAATTGCTTTTTCAATAACGCCATCTTCTAAAATAGCGCGCACGAACATGCCAGGAAGAAGCTCTTTATTCGGGTTAGGAAAGACAGCTCTCATGGTGATTGAACCTGTTGTTTCATCAACAGTCACATCAGAGAATTCTAGTGTTCCTTTTTGCGCATATTCCTTGCCGTTATTATTGACTAGGCTTACAGGCGCTTTACCCACTTCTTTTTGAATCGAGCCTTGCTCAATCTCATTTTTTAGACGTAAAAAATCATCACTTGATTGAGTTACATCTACATAGATTGGGTCGAGTTGCTGAACACGCATTAGCTCAGTTGCTTGACCACTTGAAACTAAAGCACCTTCAGTTACATTTGATTTGCCTGTACGGCCACTAATCGGAGCTGTGACTTTAGTGTAGTTCAGGTTAATACGTGCAGTTTCAACAGCCGCCTCGCTTGCTTTTACCGAAGCTAAAGCTTGTGCGTAAGTTGAGGTCGCTTGGTCATATTCTTGTTGGCTAATGTAATTTGTACCAATGAGTTGTTTTTGACGTTTAACGGTCAAACCGGCCAAATTTGCATTCGCTTGTGCTTTTGCAAGTTCTGCCTTTGCGCTGTCATAGGTAGCTTGGAAAGGTGCAGGATCGATTTGATACAAAGATGTACCTGCTTCGACATCGCTACCTTCTTTATAATTGCGTTGCAAAATTATCCCACTAACTTGTGGGCGAACTTCAGCAACACGAAATGCAGATGTACGGCCTGGTAATTCGGTTTTGACAGTCAGAGGTTCAGCTTTAAGCGTAACAATTCCTACCTCAGGCGCCGGGCGTTCACCGCCACCTTTCTGTTCATCGTTACAACCTGATAAAGCTAAGCCACCTGAAAGAACCAACAGAGCCAGAGGTAACACCCCTCTGTTTTTTCGCATAAGTAACCTCAATTAATCAATATGAGTTTTAAAATAAAAATAGGAAAAATGGTAAACAATAAGATTTATCACTATGCTATAATACAAACATACACGAATGTATGTAAATCTGCTTTCGATAAAAACGAGTCAAAATGGCACGAAAAACTAAACAACAGGCTGAAGAAACCCGCCAAGAGATTTTAGATGCTGCTATCAAAACATTCTCTGAACGGGGCGTTTCTGCCACATCATTAGCTGATATAGCTGCGGCAGCGGGTGTTACCCGAGGTGCTATATACTGGCATTTTAAAAATAAAGTCGATCTTTTTTATCAAGCCTGTGAATTTGGTGATAATCAAATAATACAAGCTGAAGAATATTATCGCTCTAAATATACCAACGATCCGCTCTCAATACTAAGAGAATTACTCATTTATATTTTGACTGATTTTATTGAGAGTCCTAAAAACAGAGCATTGATGGAAATTTTCTTTTTAAAATGCGAACTTGTTGGTGAAATGGCTGCTTTAGTTGACTTTAAAAGAGCAAACTATGTTGCGAGCCAATGTCGTATTTTAGATATTTTACGTGCATGTATTGATGCAGGACAACTTCCAGCCAACCTTAATATTGAATGTGCGGCTATAATGACACGTTCCCTAATGTCTGGTTTACTTGAAACTTGGTTATTACAACCCGAAAGTTTTAATATGAATCAATATACGATTACTTTGGTTGATACACTGTTAGAAACGTTTAAACATAACCCAGCAATACGGTTAAACGAAATCTGAACATAATCGCCGTTTAAATATAGCAAATTAAACATAGCAATTTAAATACAATCAATAGTTGGAGAGTAAAATGTCATCCATTCTGATTATAGCCAACGGCGCACCTTATGGTAGCGAAACATTATTCAATTCATTACGTTTAGCAATTACCATAAAAGAGCTGCATCCAGAAACGGATTTAAAAATATTTTTGATGTCAGATGCGGTGAGCGCGGGTATCACTGCGCAAAAACCAAAAGAGGGTTATAATCTTCAACAGATGTTAGAGATTTTAACGGCTCAACAGGTGCCTGTTAAGCTTTGTAAAACTTGCACTGATGCAAGAGGTATAAGTGAGTTACCTTTAATTGATGGTGTCGAAATTGGTACTCTCGTTGAGTTGGCTAATTGGACACTCGAAGTTGATAAAGTTCTCACTTTTTAATGATGAGATTGCGTGCTGCAATTAAATTGCTAGCATGCAATATCTACCATTAAGTCGCATTTTAGATGAAGTATCATGAGTTGGGTTGTAATGAAACAGAACATTATGATGAAACAAGAAAATAGGTGGCTATACTCAGTGGGCGTATTTTTGACGCTTATTCTCTTTTTCTCCGCTCATGCAATGGCAATAACCGCTAACAATTTTCCGAGTAAAAACGATATTAAAGCCGAGCTCAATACATTAAATAAAAAAAGTAATGTGAGCGAAGATAATAAATTAGCGATCGCAGATCTTGAAAAATCCCTTTCTTTTTATGATGAGCTAGATAAGTTAGATCAAAAGCTAGACGAACTGCAAAAAAAAATCAATCGTGCCAATGAAGAGTCCAAACAAGCGGTTCAAGGATTACTTCAATTAAAAAATCAAAGTGAAAATCAAGCTGCTAACTTTTCCAAAAAAATTGAAAATGTCAGCCTATCTCAGTTAGAAGAAATGCTAACTCGTTATTTGGAGAATTTACAATCTGAGCAAAATGATTTAGCTACTTATAATAGTCAGTTAATTGGTTTACAGACTCAGCCCGAACGTGCTCAGGCTATGATGCTAGATAATGTGAGGCGATTACAAGAAATCCGCAATGAGTTAAACAGTACGATAAACGACTCGGTAAAATTACGGCCGACGCAAATTGATATGCTGCAAATTGAACAGTATTTATTGCAGCAACAAAATGAATTTCAAAAGCGTGTATTACAGGTTAATACGCAGCTACAAGATGTTTTACAGAAACAGCGTGATTATACCGCGGTTTATATTGAACAACTCGAAGGGCATATCCAACTTATTCAAGAGGTGATTAATAATAAGCGCCTTAATGACTCTCAATCCACAGTGAGAGAAGCTCAGAGTACCTCTGAGGCTGGTATACAGGTACAACAAAATCCGATTATTCAAAAAGAAATTGCGATTAATAATCAACTGAGTAATCGGTTGATTGAAGCAACACAAGGTAGCAATAAATTAGTACAAAATGGTATTCGAGTAAAAGCCTGGTTAGAAAGAGCGACTCAATCGGAACGCAATCTTAAAGAGCAAATTAATGTTCTTCGGGGAAGTTTATTATTATCGCGTATTTTATTTCAGCAACAAATTGATTTACCTGCTGATATTTTAACTAAAAATTTACCGACTACTATTGCTGATTTACGTCTTGAGCAATTTGATGTTAATCAGCAACGGGATGTGTTGTATCAAGTTAATGATTATATTACTAATTTAGAACGCCAGCAGGCTGTGACATCGGGAGATGAACACGTTACATCCGATCTTTTTTCAGCGGAAGATAAAGCGGTATTAGTGAGATTACTGGATGTCCGTCGTGAACTACTGGATGAATTAAATCTTCAGTTAGGTAGCCAAATCTCTCAAGCGATTAATTTACAGTTAGATCAAAATCAATTATTGAGTGTCATAAGTTCGCTTGAAAATACGTTAGCTCAACAAATATTTTGGGTTAATAGTAATAAACCTATTGATATTGAATGGGTGAAAGCTTTCCCTGAAGCCGCGGCAGCACAAGTCAGTAGTTTTGATTTTAACCTGTCTACTGGCAGTCTTAAAAAGGGATTTACTAACTCAATGTTGGTTGTTATTCCCTTGCTCTTTATTGCATTAGCCTTTATTTGGTTAAATCGGAAAATTAGCAATAAGTTACATGATATAAATAAAAGCCTTTCTAGTCTCAGGCAAGATAGTATTTTAAATACGCCTTTTGCCTTGTTATTGACGTTATTACAGACGATACCTGTTTCTCTTGTGGTGATTGCTGCGGGTTATTGGTTTTTGAAAACAGGGAATGTACAAGGTGAATTTGTTTGGGCTTTTTGTTTACAATTTGCTATTTTTTGGATTTTGTTTGAACTGACCTTTAGAATATTAAAACCAGAAGGTATTGCTGAGAAACATTTTTCAATCGAAAAAGAAAAAGCGGCCCAAATTCGGCGCAGGATGCTTAGACTATCCATCCCTCTAATTCCATTAATTTACTTTTCAACTTATGGCGTGACTAACCCACTTAAGGTCTCTGATGATGTGATTGGGCAGCTCGTTGTGTTGGTTTCATTATTGCTGTTGTGTGTTTTTACTATCCCATTTTGCAAAGAAGTTTGGCGAGAAAAAGGCAGTCATTTGACACGCTCAGTTGTGATAACGATGCTGACGTTTTCCCCTTTGATACTGATTGGCCTCATGATGGCGGGGTACTATTACACCACATTAAGATTAGCGAATCGCTGGCTTGATAGCCTTTATCTTTTATTGTTGTGGTATATCACTTACAGCACTTGTTTAAGAGATTTAACACTGGTTGCGCGGAAACTGGCGTATCAACGAGCTCTTGAGCGTCGTGCGATGCTTAAGCAAGAAGATACTGAAAATGAACCAATCAAAGAACCCCCAATGACAATTGAATTGATTAGTCAACAGTCATTGCGCTTAACCACGATGGTGCTATTTATCATCTTTGCCCTTGGTTTTTATGCTATTTGGTCTGATTTTATTACTATATTTTCATTTTTAGACAGTGTGAATTTATGGAGCTTTACCACGACTTCTCCTGAAGGGGGAAATATTCTTCAATCGGTTACCTTGGCTAATCTGATCCTCGCTTTGGTTATTATCGTGGTGTCTTGGATTATGACGAGGAACTTACCCGGTTTATTAGAAGTATTGGTGTTATCACGTTTAAAGCTAAGACAAGGCTCAACTTATGCGATCACCACTATATTGACCTACATAATCATTGGTATTGGTACTATAACCTCGATGGGGATGATTGGAGTCACTTGGAATAAATTACAATGGCTTGCCGCTGGGTTAACGGTGGGGTTAGGGTTCGGTTTGCAGGAAATTTTTGCTAACTTTGTTTCAGGGATCATCTTATTGTTTGAAAGGCCGATCCGTATTGGGGATACCGTTACAATTGGTACTTATTCAGGTACCGTGAGTAAAATTCGAATTCGTGCGACTACCATTATTGATTTTGATCGCAAAGAAGTGATCATCCCGAATAAAGCTTTTGTTACAGAACGGCTGATCAACTGGTCTCTTTCCGATACGGTTACTCGGATCACCGTGGCATTAGGTGTAGCTTATGGCTCGGATCTAGATAAAGTGAAAGAAGTCTTATTGAGCGCAGCGACATCAAATAGCAAAGTAATGACAGAACCCGCGCCAGGCGTTTATTTTACCACCTTTGGTGCAAGTACTTTGGATCATGAGCTGCGCTTTTACGTCCGTCAAATAGGCGATCGTGGGACAACTAGCGATGAAGTTAATCGGGAAATTGATAGACTATGTCGAGAGAATGATATCAATATTGCCTTTAATCAGTTGGAAGTGCATCTGCATAATAATAAAGGCGATGAAGTGCAAGAAATTAAACGCATACCTAAAGAAAATAATGATAAAACGGATGATTAATAAGTGTTAGCGTGATTTTGGGCATTCATCGATGATGTCTGCTGCTTGTTTGCTGAGATAGTCATTTTTCACAATATCAAGGGCTTTCAGTACGATCTCTGTTTTAATGTCAGATGACTCTAACAAATAGATAAGATCAACGGCGAGTTGGGTTTCAATTGGGGCGTCCTTTAATGAATTCATCGATATTCCTTTATCTATCTATTTTCAGATTCTGGTTTATTTCATTTGTGCGTTTATTCTAAAAACTGGCCTTCTTGATGTTCAATGGCTTTTTCAATACGTAATAAGGCTTGTCGACAGCGATATAAACGCCCCGCTAAAACTGCCAGTTCTTTTTGACATTGATATTGCTGTGTTTGATTGGTTAAGCCACTTAAATACAATTCTTTCTCACTGACCATAGCTTGTAAACGACGTTCGAAGTCTTGATGTTGAGATAAACGCTCGTATAAATCAATATGTTCTTTTTTCTTCGTGAAAGAGGTCTCTTTTTCGCGTAATGGCTGTGTTGAAATTTCACGTGAAATAGCTTGTATTTGATGAACAATTTTCTCGGTCAGAAAATTGACTTGCTGATTGTTGTTCAAAGAAACACTGTGACAAAGTTGCTGGTAGAGTTTATTTAATTCATTTTGGCAATCGCCAAGACGTGCCGATTTATGACTAAATAGCTGTAGATCAAAACGAGATTGCGAAAATTCTTGGTCTTTTATTGGTTCTATTCGAGTTTCTAGCTCAATAATTTGCGTTTTTAACGCATCTAAAAGCGCCTGTATTTTCATTTTTTGTGCTCAATAAAGGTGAAAAATAACGGAATATTGATATCCAACAAGAAAACTCACCGCAAATAGACGGCTTCTTATTGCATTTTTATGGTACTTTACATAGATTCTACCTTTTCGTATTTACTATATTGGCTTTTATTATGACTGCTAAAGAGCAACAACTGCAATTGATTAAAGAAAGTATCGCATCTATTCCTGATTATCCGAAGGAAGGTGTGTTATTCCGTGACATAACTACATTGTTAAATAACCCAGCTGCATACCAAGCAACGATTGATATGTTAGTTGAACATTATGAAAACAAAGGAATAACTAAGATCGTTGGTACTGAGGCTCGTGGTTTTCTGTTTGGGGCTCCGGTTGCATTACGTTTAGGTGTTGGTTTTGTACCTGTACGTAAAAAAGGCAAATTGCCGCGCGAAGTATTAAGTATGACTTATGATCTTGAGTATGGCACTGATACACTTGAGATCCACAAAGACAGTATTCTTCCTGAAGATAATGTTTTAGTTGTTGATGATTTATTGGCCACTGGTGGCACAATTGAAGCGACCGTTAAAATGATTAAACAACTTGGCGCAAAAGTTGTTGAAGCGGCATTTATCATCAGTCTACCTGACTTAGGTGGCGTTGAACGCTTGGCTGAGCAGGGTATTAGTTCATATAGCCTTGTCGAATTCCCTGGCCATTAATCCTCTTTTCCCCACTATTTTAATCACAGCCTCGCCGTAGAGGTTGAGGCTGTGATAGCATGGTACTAATATTATATTTAATGACTTATTATATTTAATCGCCGTACCATTTATTGTACTTTATTAATGACCATGTTTAATAACTGTGGAATCCATGAGCTATCAGGTACTTGCCCGTAAGTGGCGCCCCCAAAAATTTTCAGATGTTGTTGGTCAACAACACGTCTTGACCGCACTGGCTAATGGGTTGGAGCATCAGCGGCTTCATCACGCCTATCTTTTTTCGGGTACTCGCGGCGTCGGAAAAACGACGATTGCGCGTTTGTTTGCGAAAGGACTCAATTGTGAGACTGGCATTACGGCAACGCCTTGTGGTCAATGTGCTAATTGTCTTGAAATTGAGCAAGGGCGATTTGTTGATTTGATTGAAATTGATGCGGCTTCTCGCACTAAAGTTGAAGATACGCGTGAATTACTTGATAACGTTCAATATGCACCAGCAAGAGGTCGTTTTAAAGTCTATCTTATTGACGAAGTGCACATGCTCTCTCGTCATAGCTTTAATGCACTATTAAAAACGCTTGAAGAACCCCCTGAGCATGTGAAATTTTTACTTGCGACGACGGATCCGCAAAAGCTACCTGTCACGATATTATCGCGCTGTTTGCAATTTCATCTTAAAGCACTTGATGTGACACAGATCGCAGAGCAGCTTGAAGTTATTCTCAATGCAGAAAATATTGAACATGATAAGCGTGCTCGTCAGCTAATAGCACGTGCAGCCGACGGCAGCCTACGTGATGCATTAAGTTTGACGGATCAAGCCATTGCAATGGGGCAAGGTGTGGTCACGGGTGATATCGTTAGCCAAATGCTTGGTACACTTGATGATGAACAACCATTGGCAATTATTGAAGCCTTAGTACGTGCAGATAGTATGGCGGTGATGGCGCAAGTTGAACAGGCTGGTACTCGAGGTGCTGATTGGGATAATTTGCTGGTTGAGACTTTATCTTTACTACATCGAATTGCCATGATCCAGCTATTACCGGCAGAAAAAGAAACAGATCCATCGTCAACGGAAGGTCGTTTAAGGCAAGTTGCAAGAGTCGTTTCTCCTGCGGATTTACAACTTTTTTATCAAATTTTACTTGTTGGGCGTAAAGAGATGCCTTTTGCTCCAGAGCGGCGCATGGGGGTGGAAATGACATTGCTTAGAGCATTAGCTTTTCATCCTAAAAGTATAATTGAGGAAGTTGAAACGCCGCCAAGACTAGTGCAAAGTGTGCCAACGCAATCCGCACCAACTGCGGTTAATCGTCAAGCTTTATCAAGTCCAAGTGCTGATAACTTACCTGAGAATAGCCCGACCTTACAGCTCTTAAAAGCAAGGCAGGCGCTTCAAGTTCCTCAAAATGAGGATCCTGACTCAAAAAAGTCTAAACCGGCGATGCCTCAAAAGGCTAAGCCGGCGGCATCAGCACTTGAAAGGCTGGCCGCGGTGACCAGCAAATATCAGCAAAATATTGAAAGTAAAGCCTCGGAAAAAGGGAAATCCGTAAAGCCGAAGCATTATCAGTGGCGTCCACAGAATGAAGAGGTATTAGAACCTAAAAATACCCTGACAACGCCAACTGAAATTAAAGAAGCTTTAGAGTATGAAAAAACACCTGAGTTGGCGGCTAAAATTATTGAAGAATCTCGAGAGCGAGATAGTTGGTCAGGTGAAATTGCAAAATTAAATATTCCAAAGCTAGTTGAACAATTGGCTTTGAACTCATATAAAGAAGAATTAAATGAATCGCAAATTATTTTACATTTGCGACCGGTTCAGCGTCATCTTGATAAACCCGCTGCTCATGCAGCATTGCAAGAAGCATTGAGCCAACATTATGGTCGTTCTGTTGAACTAAAAATCGTTCAAGATGATAATACAGCGGTAAAAACACCACTTGAATGGCGACAAGCGATTTACGAAGAAAAACTGGCGCAAGCTCGTCAGTCTATTATTGCGGATAAAACGATTCTAAAATTGCAATCAATGTTTGATGCGCAGCTTGATGAAGAGAGTATTCGCCCCGTTTAACGCTACAGTGATTACTGTTATATAAAGTAAGCTGTGGCCTCAGTTGTGAGAAAAAATATGTTTGGAAAAGGCGGATTGGGTAACCTGATGAAACAGGCCCAACAAATGCAAGATAAAATGCAAAAGGTTCAGGAAGAAATCGCTCAACTGGAAGCAACGGGCGAATCTGGTGCAGGTTTAGTCAAAGTGACTATCAATGGGGCACATAATTGCCGCCGCGTTGAGATTGACCAAAGTCTTTTTGAAGATGATAAAGATTTACTAGAAGACTTGATTGCTGCTGCTTTCAACGATGCAGCTCGCCGTATTGAAGAAACCCAGAAAGAAAAAATGGCTGGCGTTTCAAGTGGTATGCAGTTACCACCAGGCTTTAAGATGCCATTCTAATGCAGACAAGTCCGCTTCTTGAATCATTAATGGAAGCGCTGCGCTGTCTTCCCGGAGTGGGACCAAAGTCAGCGCAGCGAATGGCTTTTCAGCTACTACAGCGTGATCGTAGTGGTGGGATGCGATTAGCACAAGCGCTGACACGGGCAATGTCTGAAATAGGGCATTGTCGTGATTGCAGAACATTTACAGAACAAGATGTCTGTAATATTTGTGATAATCCACGCCGTAAACAACAGGGGCTAATCTGTGTAGTGGAAAGCCCTGCGGATATCTATGCCATTGAACAAACAGGCCAGTTTTCAGGGCGTTATTTTGTTTTAATGGGGCATTTATCACCTCTTGACGGTATCGGTCCTATGGATATCGGTTTGGATAGACTAGAAGAGCGTCTTTCTTCTGAATCTATTACTGAGGTCATTTTAGCGACTAATCCAACTGTTGAAGGTGAAGCGACCGCTAATTATATTGCTCAAATATGTGGGCAATATGGCGTGATGGCAAGTCGCATCGCTCATGGAGTGCCGGTAGGTGGAGAGTTGGAGCTGGTAGATAGTACGACGTTGTCTCATTCTCTTTCCGGTCGCTCTCGGTTGTAAGGTCCTCGTCATACTTCGCGCTGTAGCGTTGTTGTCTTCATACGTTAACCCTAGTCACATACTTGTGTATGCTCCTAGGGCTTAACGTATTTGACGCCTAGCTACAACACGAATTATTTAGAGGATGTTGTTAAATATGATTTGCTAGAAAACTTCAAAAACTTCAAAAACTTCAAAAACTTCAAAAACTTCAAAAACTTCAAAAACTTCAA